>JAIDSM010000043.1 GCA_029061225.1 Muribaculaceae bacterium | reverse complement strand
TGCTCTTCCTCTCTCCTCGGCGGTGCGGACGGGACTTGAACCCGCGACCTCCGGCGTGACAGGCCGGCATTCTAACCAGCTGAACTACCGCACCAGGATTCCTTTGTGGGAGTTGCGCTCGGGGTTTCTTCCCGATTGCGAGTGCAAAGTTACAACATTTTTTCCATTCCCGCAAATTTTCATGCAATATTTTTTCAAAAAAAATTGGAATCAGTCTTAAGTTTTAAGAGATGAGCGGTCAGTGGTCAGTGATTGGCTTTAGGCTGGAAAGGAAAAGCTCCACAAGAGAAACGCCGAATTTTCTCACTTCCCGATTCTCAAAGGGCGATTAATTTGTTATAAAGATATGATTCTTGATTGCCATACACATAAGCATGCTCCGGCACCCGGCGCCATAATATCGACCTCGCCGATAGGATTCATCGCGCAGGGGACACAGCTGTGGTCGGTCGGCCTCCACCCGTGGGATCTTCCGCTCTACTGCGGCGACGGCCTCCGGATCAAGGACGAGATCTGGGTCGAGCTCGTAGCGGCTGCCGCATCTCCGTATGTGGCGGCTGTAGGAGAGTGCGGCATCGACCTCACGCATGGCGGGCTGCTCGCCACTCAGATGCTGGCCTTCCGCAAGCAGGCTCTCCTTGCTGAGAGACTCAGGAAACCTCTCATCATCCATGCCGTGAAGGCCCATGACATAGTGACCGGAATGAAGAAAGACCTCAACCCTGAGATGCCCTGGATCATACACGGCTTCCGCAACAAGCCCACCATAGCGGAAATCTACCTGAAAGCCGGATGCTGGCTGAGTTTCGGTGAGAAATTCAGCCCTGAATCGCTTGACATAACGCCGACCGACCGCCTGCTGGCCGAGACCGATGAATCGGATTTTCCTATCGATACCATCATCAGACGTCTTGAGGAATCGTCACAGAAACCGCTGCGCGACGCCATCATCGCAAACGGCAGTATATTCAACAGTCCAATACAGAACAGCGACACCACTAATATATGAACAGATATCTACCCATCACTCTATTTCTCGCCTCACTGACACTCTCAGCCAACGCCCTTCGGCTCGAACCCATAAAATACGCCGATATGGAAAACTGGGTGACACGCAACATCACGGAGTCGAAGATCATCGGAGGCAACCCGAAGACCATCTACGAGATAGCTCCGAAAGCTACAGTCAACGGCAACAAGCCATACAGCAATACGGGAGGATCTCCATGGGCAAACTCCAACGCATACGCAAAAGTGTGTGGAGTAGTGAAAGGCTCCAACACCGTCTCCCCCGCCAAGCGAGGGGGAAGCACGGTCGCGAAGTGCGAGGCCAAGATGGAGGAGGTGAAGGCGCTCGGCATCGTAAACATGGACGTGATGGTGGCCGGCTCTATTTTCCTCGGACAACTCTTCGAACCTGTCACCTCCACAAAGGGAGCCTTCTCCAAAATGGAGATGGGCATCCCCTACACAAAACGTCCCAAAGCCCTCGTATATGACTACGAGATAGTAATGCCGAAGGAAAATACCCGCACGAAATCCACCGGTTTCAGCAAGCAGAAGACGCTTCAGGGGCGCGACAACGCAGAAGTCTATGTGCTGCTGCAGAGACGTTGGGAAGATAAGGACGGCAATATCTATGCAAAGCGTGTCGGCACAGGACGCGAACGATACAATAAGTCGATTCCCTGGACTCGCAAGCATGAGCTTCCGATCCATTACGGAGACATCACCAAGCAGCCCTTCTATAAACCATGGATGGGACTTCTTGACGGGGATAAGGCCTACTATGCGCGCAATTCGAAAGGAAAGCTCGTGCCGGTGCATGAAGTGGGATGGGACGACGCCAACGCTACACCCACCCATGTGCTGATGATGGCGTCGGCCTCCTGCGGCGAACCCTTTATCGGCACGGAAGGCCTCACGCTCTACATCGACAACATTGCTTTCGGATTTTGAGAGCGTTGGACGTTGGGCGTTGGACATTGGGCGTTTGGATGAGAAAATGAAGACTGACAATTGCAAACAGGAACCTGAAATTTGAAACCAGGAAGCTGATAACTGAAAACACAAAAACTCAAGACATATGAAAATCGCAATCATAGGCTACGGCAAAATGGGCCACATGATCGAGCGCATAGCACTCGAACGAGGCCACGAGATAAGCGTCATCATCGACGCCGATAATTTAGCTGACATCGACTCAAAGGCATTCAGGAAGTCGGATGTGGCCATAGAGTTCTCACAACCCGACACAGCTGTCAACAACCTGCTCCGCTGCTTCTCAGCCGGAATCCCGGTCGTATGCGGCACTACCGGCTGGCTCGATTCCCTCGATGCCGTTAAGGCGGTATGCGACAGCGGCAAGGGCGCGATGCTCTACAGCTCCAACTTCTCGATCGGAGTCAACATCTTCGAGGCTGTAAGCCGTTACCTCGCAGGCATAATGAACAAATATCCGCAATACACCCCCTCGATGGAGGAAATACACCATGTCCATAAACTCGACCATCCATCAGGGACAGCCATCACAATAGCCGAAGAGCTCATCGAGGTCTCCGACAAGGTCGACAGCTGGAAAGAGCCGGCCGAAAGCGCCGGGAATTCAGAAAACCCTGAAGACCGCACGCTCTACATCTCGCATAAGAGAGAAGGAGAAGTCCCCGGCATCCACACTGTGACCTGGGATTCGCCGCAGGACACCATAACCATATCCCACTCCGCCAAGAGCCGCGAGGGTTTCGCCCTGGGAGCCGTACTCGCCGCCGAATGGCTCGCGGAGAAATGCAAGAAATTCTCGGTCGGACCAATTAAGCTCGGCTCCGGAGAGACAGGTTTCTTCACGATGAAGGATATGCTCAAGTTCTAATAGTGCGCATCGCGATTTGCGTATCGTGTAGCGCGTAGCGCGTATCGCGTAGTGCGTTATGCAATAAGCACGAGCGTTTTCCGTTATAATACATTATGAATTCATTTATTTCCGATCTTCGCGATAGACTGAAAAAAGTGCGCCCCACACGCTGGGTGCGCTTCGGCATAGTGTCCCTCATATTCTTCCTCTGGGTGATATGGATGGGAAATCCCTGGCTGCTGCTGCTCTGGCTGCTGCTCGTAGACATCTACATCACAGGATATGTGCCATGGACCTGGTGGAAGAAAACCAAGGAGCCTACGCGCACCATCTTCTCATGGCTCGACGCCATCATCTATGCCCTTATTCTGGTATATTTCATCTTCGCGTTCATCGGCCAGAACTACAAGATACCATCGTCGTCGCTTGAGAAGTCGCTTCTCGTGGGCGACTATCTGTGGGTCAACAAGACCATCTACGGCCCGCGTGTGCCACAGACGCCACTTCATTTCCCGCTCGCACAGCATACGCTACCGCTCATCAACACCAAGAGCTACATAGATGAGCCACAGTTGAAATACCATCGTCTGAAAGGCATCCGCAACATCGAGCGCGGCGACATCGTGGTCTTCAACTATCCCAACGGCGACACAGTGGCGACCAAGGTGCCGAATCCCGACTATTATCAGATCTGCTACGAGCTGAGCCGTCGCGGCATCGAAGATCCCAAGGCATATATCAAGGCCAACAAGGCAATGTTTGGCGATCTCGTCGTTCGTCCGGTCGACCGTCGCGAGAATTACGTGAAGCGAGCCATCGGCTTACCGGGCGAGACTCTCGAGATCAAGGAGGACGTGATATACATCGACGGCAAGCCTATCGAAGATGCTGAGAACGTCCAGTACAACTACGTCATTCCCGTAAAGAGCGCGATTCCGCTTGAGAAATGGCTGGAAATAGGCGTACGCGCCGAAGACCACGGCGACGCGCCCATGCAGGTAGACGGCATTCCCTATATGTTCTACGACGTGCCCCTCACCAAAGAGGCGAAAGCCGCCGTGGAGAGTTGGCCGGAAGTCGACGGAGAGCTCATCAAGGAGTCTCAGACCGGTTTCTACGAACTCGGAGGTATGTTCCCGCTTGGCAACAGCTACGGCTGGACACGCCCCACTATGGGTAAGATATGGATTCCTAAGAAGGGAAGCACCTTGAAGCTTACGCTCCAGAACCTCCCTATCTACGAGCGTGCGATACGCACATATGAGGGCAACGACCTTCATGTGCGCGACGGCAAGATCTTCATCAACGGAAAGGAGAGAGACAAGTATACCTTCAAGATGGACTATTACTGGATGCAGGGAGACAACCGTGACCGATCAGCCGACTCACGCTACTGGGGCTTCGTACCGGAAGACCATATCGTCGGCAGCCCGATGTTCATTCTCGCTTCATTCGACGAGGAAAAAGGGATTTTCGACGGCAAGATACGCTGGAACCGCATCTTCCGCAACGCCAATCCCGACAAGGATTCCAAATGGAAATAGTCTTCAGTCTTCAGTCTTCAGTCTTCAGATTACCCCCTTACCTGGCATCCACAGCATGGATGCAGGGTAAGGTCGATCTTAAGAAACTGAAGACACGCGACTATACACGCACTCTGATAGAGTCGAACGCGCCTGAAGGGATGGTGCTTACGGTGCCCGTGACGGGCGGTTCGTCCGCCGTCAAGCGTCTGAAACCGGAGCTTCTGGAAGTATCGGCACACGGTGACTGGACACGCATCCACCTTGGAGCGATAGAGGCGGCTTACGGCAGGGAGCCATATTTCCAGCATCTTTTCCCCGAAATCGCAGCCGTAATAGAGCACTATCCGCAACATCTCGCCAGCCTTAACGTTTTATTGATGGAGAAGATGATGGATTTCATCGGTTATAGAGACAATCTCAGCGAGATAGAGGCCTTACGTGAACGCCATCCGGAAAGATGCGCCGCCATCGTCAGTAGACTGGAATCGAAGATCGACCTCCGGCATTCCTTTCTCGAACCCCTGTTCCGTCTCGGGCCCGACGCCATCTTCCTCCTCACCGGGTCCGGCATAGTCAATGGATTGGAGGTTTACGCTAGCCCCGAGTCAGCCTCAGAAAGCTGATAACTTAATTCAACTTTCGTAAGCGAAAGTTGAGGGTTATAAGGTTATTAGGTTAAAGGGTTATAAGTAAAATTTGAATATTTACTTCAGAAGGGCTATACCTCGTCTGATATAACCCCATAACCATTTAACCCATAAACCTTAAGTTGAGCTTGCGAAACTTAAATAACTTAACTATTAATTGTGCATTATGAACTATGCATTGAGGATAATACTGGTGTTCGTGTTAGCTTCCGTAGCTTTTGGAAGCCGAGGCGCCGTGCCCGAAATTCCGGAATATGAGGGCGACCTAAAGGTCAAGGTCAATCCGGTCAGGGGCTACTACCGCTTCGTGGATGAGTACGGCGACTCGGTGCGCATGACTGTCTTCAAGGACTTCCACGTCTATCCTCCCATGAAGTTCAAGAACAAGAAGCAAGAGGATTTCTACTGGAAGACGGTGCGCGACGTGCGCAAGACACTCCCCTACGCCAAGCTTGCCTTCGCCACGCTCTGCGAGACCTATGAGTATATCCTCACCATCCCCGATGAAAAGACCCGCGAGAAGCATCTTAAGACGCTTGAGAAAGATATATTCGAGCAGTATAAGCCGGTAGTGAAGCATATGACAAAAAACCAGGGCAAGATTCTCCTCAAGCTCATCAACCGGGAGACTGACCAGAGTTCCTTCAACATCGTCAAAGCCTTCCTCGGAAGTTTCCGCGCAGGATTCTGGCAGACTTTCGGGAAGTTTTTCGGCATGAACATGAAGGCAGGCTTCCATCCGGAATCAAATAAAGACGACGCGATGATCGACCGCATCGCCTTCCTCATAGAACAAGGACAGCTGTGATAAAGTCTTAAGTCTTGAGTCTTAAGTCTTAAGAGATTAGCTTTCAGCGATCAGCTTTCAGTTATTAGCTTTCTGCGATCAGCGGCCAGCAGTAAGCTTTCAGCTTTAAGCGATCAGTTTTCAGCTATCAGCAATTGGCTTCTCAGCTTCTCGCCGCGAGCAAAGTAGCTTTCCCTTTTAATTTAAAGGAGGTCATGGCAGCCGGGATGAGTACCGTCTCTCCGGCCTTCAACTTCATTTCGCCAATCGAGCACCCCCCTTCCAGACACATCAGCACTGTAAAGGATGTCGGGGCATAGGCAAGCTCTATTTCTCCGTCGAGCAACACACGCCCCACTTTGAAATGACTGCACTCAGCGATGACCGCATATGACTTTTCCGGATCAGCAGGAGCGGATCTATATTCCTCATGATAAGTAAAGTCTATGGCATCTTTCGCCTGCTCTGTGTGCAGTTCACGCAGATTGCCGTCGGCATCGCGGCGGCCGTAGTCATAGATACGGTAGGTGATGTCGCTCGACTCCTGAATCTCAGCGAGCAGATTGCCGGAGCCTATGGAATGGACGCGTCCTGCGGGAAGGAAGAATACATCACCCGCTTGGGAGTCATGCACGGCGAGTGCCTGCTCGATGGCATTCTCCTCCACCAGACGTACGAATTCCTCAGGGGTCATCTCTCTGTTGAGTCCTGAGTATATCTTAGCGCCTTCATCGGCGTCGATTATATACCACATCTCGCTCTTACCGAGGCTGTCGTGGCGTTCTCTGGCCAGGTCGTCGTCGGGATGCACCTGCACCGACAGATTGTCGTTGGCATCGATCAGCTTTATGAGAAGCGGAAACTTGCCGTCATATCGTCTGAAGACATCGGTACCCAACAGTTCCGTGCCGAAACACTCGATGAGTTCTGTTATTCCCATACCTTTGTAGGGCCCTTCGGCCACCACCGACTCATGACCGGGGACAGCCGAGATTTCCCAGCTCTCCCCCACTTTGGCCTCAGTCTGCTCTATGCCTTTATACGTGCATATCCTATCGCCTCCCCATATTACACTCTTTAGATATGGGGTGAACTTAATCGGGCTCCTATCAATCATTCTTCTCTTCCTCCTCGTCAATTTTCGAAAGGGCGAAGGAATAGGCTCCTACGGATATAGCCTTGCTCGCTCCAAGTTTAGAGAGCATGACGCCGATGCGCTTCATGTCGTCGTACTCCACCGTAATGTTGGTGCCTCTGACCGCGATTGTCTTCGGATTTCCTGCGGCGAATCTCTCGAACTGAACGGGGTCGTCGAGGTCGAAGACCTCCATCTGCACCCTGCGCACGCTGTCGCCTCCAAGTGTCGCGAGACTGGAACGAAGTTCCTTGATGAGCGAGGGCATGATCCAGCGTCCGGCTGCCGTGATGCCGCCGCCGATCACGATTATGCCGTCAATGAGCTGTGCGGCGATCGCCATCGCGTCGCCGGCCACTTCTCCGAACTCCGCGAAAGCCTTACGGGCAGCCTCCCGGTTGCCCTCCCGGTTTCCGTCGGCTATCTCGCATATTACCTTCGGCTCGAAGTTATGACCATAGTCGCCTGACGCCTCGGCGTATACACGCTTGATGGCGCGCACCGCCACACCTTCCTCGACTATTATCCCTTCCTTCATCTTGTGGGGCAGGCAGAAGGTCTCCACGCAGGAATTGTCGCCTCTGTTGAGCCGCCTGTTGACCACGATTCCCACGCCGAAACCAGTGCCGAATGTATAGCCTAAGAGGTTTTGGAACCGTTTTGCGCTTCCAGCCTCCGCAAGGCGGCGGTTCACTTCGGGAAGGGCACCGCAGAGCGCCTCGCCTACAGCGAAAAGGTCGCCGTCGTTGTTGATGAATACCGGGATGCCGAATTCGTTCTTCAGGAACGGGCCGAGAGCCACACCGTCGCGGAATGACGGGAAGTTGGGCAGATACCCTCCGATGATGCCGTTGGGATAGTCGGCGGGCCCGGGGAATGCGAAACTTATCGCTACAGGTTTCTCGTCAAGCTTATCTATCACTTCACGGAAGCCCTTCACCATAGTGTCAAGGCAGAGGTCAAGGTCGTGGGCGTTGGCAGGATACGTGATCGGCTCGATGATGTATTCGCAGGCGCGCATAGCGCCGAATACGAAATTCGTGCCTCCTGCGTCGAGCGTTATGACTGTTCTGTTATCGTGTCTGTACATTTATTTCAAGGGTTAAGGGTTAAGAGTTGAGCCACTAATAGTCACGGCTTGATTTGCCTTTGGGTTGAGCAAATAGGCCAGGTGTTTCTTGTGTCATATCTTAATCATTAATTTCACAAAATTAATGATTTTTCCTTGAATATCCAAAAGCAATGTCCGTATAGTTGATAATTTGACTCTCTATAAGGTATTATTGAGTGAGGGATTTTGAGGCGCAGAACTTTTGTCAATTTCAATGATGAAGAACGGGCTGAGTATTTAATTCTGTGGATTTGATGTTGAGGGCATTGGCGATGCCGCCGCGGTGCTTGAAGGCGGTGTACTCACTGCGTTCGCACCACAATCTCCGGCAGCTTGTAGCAGATGAAGCATAGCGCTCGGCGGGAGAGGATGATTATCGTAAATAGTTGACATAAAACTTGCATATCAGTCTTTCATTGGTTATTTTTGTATTTCAATTCCCACTGTCTGAGATTCTCATCATCTCTGATTCGAAGATTGTGGTGCGAACGCAGTGAGTACAACCGAGTATCTCTAATTCAATTCTTTCTACCATGAATGAAATAAAACCTTTTTACTGCAATCCCAAACACCCGAATTTCAATCGAAGGGCCTATCACCATGACTATACACGTGCGGCTAAATACCTTATCACATTTCTTAAGAAGGAATCGACGCCTATTCTTTCTCAAATAGAAGGGTTCCCGCCATTTTCCTCCTACGAAAGCGCATATTCAAAGCTTTCCCCGATAGGTAACGTCGTGCCATATGCAATCTCTGACTGGATCCGTGCATATCCTCAGATTTATGTCCCAACTTATGCCGTGATGCCTGATCACATTCATTTATGTGTCAACGTAACCTATAAGTTGCCAAACGGATTAAGCCGGGCAATAGGAAGGCTAAAAGGATTTATATCATCAAAGTATCACCTGTCCCTTCCTGAAGGAATCCGACCGGAAGAAATGCAAACGCTATTTGAGAAAGGATTCAACGACCGTATAGCTTACAATCAGGAACAGTGGGAACGCCAGATCCACTATACCGTAGACAATCCAAGACGCCACATGCTGAAAAAGTGCTATCCGGACTATATGCTTCGCAAGTGGCTGCTTACTGTCGGGAATGAACAGTATGTGGCAAGGGGGAATGTTTTTCTCCTAAAGCAACCGCATCTTTTCTCGGTAAAATATAGCAGGAAGTACAGCGAGAAAGAAAGTGTGGAATGGCTGGATACTTGTAAATCGCTCATGCATAATGGAGGGATATCAGTATCTCCATTTATTCACCCTATGGAGAAGGCCATAAGAGACTATGCTTATCAGGAGGGGTTTGGATTGATCCGGGTCTGCACGAACGGATTTGCAGAACGTGAGAGTGCTTCCGGAAATGAATTTGAATTAATGGCACAAGGGCGTCTGCTCCTTATCGCTCCAATGGAACATAACACGCGTAAAGAGACACTTACCTACGACAGGGCTCACTCCCTCAATAGACTTGCAGCATCAATAGTCGATACATTCAGCAGGAATGTATCCGGGTTAATCAGACCTCTATAAGGCTGGAGCTGTACTCACTGCGTTCGCACCACAATCTCCGGCGGGTGGAATGCTGACGCTATTGAGTATCAGGAGAAGTGGGATTTGATGTTGAGGGCATTGGCGACGCCGCCGCGGTGCTTGAAGGCGGTGTGGGCAGGTCGGTAGACGAGGCGCATCGTGCGGCAGTCGGTGTCTTCGTGGGGGACGAGGTCATGGCTGTCGCGCCATTGCCAGAAGTCCACTTCGCGTCCGTTGGCTCTCGCCCACTCCGCTATTGCGGTTTTCAGATTTTGGGCCATACGGCCTTGGGCTATCTCCTGAAGGCTGTTGGGTCCGCCGCCACGTTTCTGGATATTGTCGGAGGAAAGCTTATCGTAGAGGTCGGAGATGTCTACGATAGAGCCGGGGAATGTGACAGTGTCGAAGTCGGGACCGCCGTGGAGGTCGTAACGGCAGAGGGTGAAGTTTACAGCTTCACATTCCTTGAAATTGGGATGTGACGGTTTGAGATGGCAGGTACAGTCGTCGGGACCTTCCCAAATGACATGGCTTTTGGGGACAGGATCCCACAGTTTCCAGTTTTCCTCAAGGGCATCCCAGGTGTTTTGGCGCAGGGAGGCACGACACTTGTCATAAGCAGGACGGTCGTCGCGGTATAGTCGGTCGAGTTCGAGACGCATGGACTCGAGGATGGCGTATTTGTCGGAGACGGGGATGTCGGTGTATAGTTGGGATTCTTGGGTGAGCATATCAATGTCTTGGTTTGTGTTCACTGCGTTCGCACCACAATCTTCTGTAACCGGAGGAAGCTTGTATAGTTGTGATTATTGGGAGAACTTGAATCATATTAATTTGCCGGTCCTGATGGTAAAGCGGGAACCACACGTGGGGCATTTAGGGGTGGTGACTAAGATGATTCCTCCGAGTGTATGGGTGAAATTGTTGCCACAGCGGAGACATTTGCGGTTTTGGATTTCGATAAGCATATAGTAGTATTAAATAATTTTGAGAAAAGACGTTAGCGACTATTCCCACTGATGATCTTTCCGGAGGAGGCGTCCTTGAAGCTATTTTTGGCAAATTCTTTATCCATTTTTTCTATCTGCTCTTTGCAGGATTTGGAGATGGAGACAGTTTCTTTGGCCTTTTGTATTAAGAGTTCTTCAGTGAAAGGGACGTTATTCACAAAGCTTTCTTCAAGGGCTTCATTGACAACAGACTCGATATCGGCTCCGTTGAATCCTTTGGTGAGGCTATCTGCTGACAAAGTTTTTGCAGACTGTATAGGAAGACCTTTTTTCTTGAGGTGGACTGTAAATATTGCCTCTCTTTCCGCGGCTGTCGGAAGATTCACACAAAAGATTTCGTCGAAACGTCCTTTACGCTTTAGTTCAGGTGGTAACTTCTCGGCATTGTTGGCTGTGGCTATTACATAAACAGCACTTTTCTTATCCTGCATCCAGGAAAGGAAATATCCGAACATACGGGTCATAATGTCATTGTTTCCTCCTATTCCGGAAAATGCTTTCTCTATCTCGTCAATCCATACAATACATGGAGCTGCTGCTTCAGCTATCTTTATTGCTTTGCGAAGATTTGCCTCGCTCTCTCCGACGTATTTACCCATCATTGAGCCCATGTCCAGTTTCAGCAAAGGGCAATTGAACAGGGCAGCCGTGGCTTTTGCACACAAAGACTTACCGCATCCTGGCATACCAACGATAAAAACACCTTTGGGGATGTCAAGTTTTCTATTACGTGCCTCTGCCAGTCTACCATAAATTTTAGACTTGCGTTTGAGGAAAGACTTAAGGGCTTCCATGCCACCAATATTTTCGATTCTTTCTTCGGCATCTACAAGCTCAATTACTCCGGAATTCTTAACCATTAACTTCTTTTGTTGGAGAAGCATTCCTCGGTCTTCTGCACTTAGCGTACCATTACTGCTCATAGCCATATCGAGCATACGGTCGATATCAAAAGCCGCAAGTCCTTTGAGTGATGGCATAAGTTCCTTCTTGTCCTTATCGTTGAATTGGGAATAGCCATTTACATCTACATGCTCCTTTATGAGTTGTTCGATTTCCTCGTCATTGGGATATTCAATTTCAAGATATGAGACGTATTTAGTAATCTCTTCTGGCACTTTTCTTACCGAATCAATTATTATGATTGAAGAGTCAAAATTACGGTCGTATAGTTTACGCTGAGCGAAAAGTGCAAGTAAGGTCTTGTTCTTGGTCTCATCAATAAGATCGTGAATTTCTCGAAGTATTAAAACCTTATTAGGTATTCCTCCCATTGTTGGCTCTTCAAGGTACTTTTGTTCAATGAAGGTACTAAGGTCAGTCTTGGTACTTTTAGGAACCCTTGTTTTAAAATCAGTAACTCCTGTTCCTGGATTCCATTCATATATTTGTTTGTTATTGCTCCCAACTGCCTGCTGAATCATCTCATCGACTCTTGCGAAATCGAAATCGTGAATATAGATGATCGGTATATTGACATCAATCATCTTCTGCAAATTATTGATAACCTTATTGCTCATGTTCTAATTCGATTTTTGCCAAGCCGGCTATAAACATTATCAATTGGCGATAGCTACATTCCCATAATCGTACTCCGATAATAGGTTCTTCTTTTTCCAAGGAAGATATTATCTTATCTAAAGTTTTGTAATTCTGAAAATAATATGCGGTACTTACATTGTTGGGTAATTGCTTAAGAGCTCGAACGCACTCTTCCTTCCGATAAGAACTTAAATTAACATTATGTAGTTTTTGTAGAATATATAGATATTTAGTATAATCTCCTTTACCCGCGATTAGTTCTATATATGGTCTGTCACCAGTACGATAAAGAGTACTTAATGCCTTGAGGAATCTTACAAGATCTATGGGATATGAACCGTTGAAAAATAAATCTCCGAATTTACTGGGATCTTTTTCAAAAGAATCAAATAGTTCTTTTTCTTTAGGAGGAAGTTCCCGTTTGACATTCTTATTCACCCACTCCTTTGCCTTAATGTAGGTTTTAGCGCTTTTAAGATACCATTGAACAGCTTCATCTTTCAGACCAGGATACTCGTATGCAGCTTGAGCAATGAGATACAGCTCTTTATCTGATGCAGATTCAGCATGGTAGCTCAGTACCTTCAGCCATGCCATAACGTGCATAGGTTTTGCGGATTTGAATTTCTTGAAATCCTCCAAAACAGCTAATAAGGGCATTCTTCTAAGAGTAGCAATGAAAATTTCGCGCCACTTGTTTCCACTCATTTCTAAACTGTCACCATTAATGGAACAGTATAATTTGCGAGCCTCTGAAATATCCTTGAATGTTCCGCCATAAGCTTTCACATAGTTGAAAAAAGATTTTGGATACTGTTTCTGCCATAAGCTTTGAAGGTCTTCAATGTTTTTAGCTTGAATGTTGAATATCGACGCTGTTAAATTCACCATATCTTTAGAGTTGGCGTATGTGTTGCTGCCTATTAAGATATAAGCATATTCTGCAGCTTTTGTCTCTCCTACTCTTAGCAACCATTTGTGTAAACGACCGTCTTTTACAAGGGGAAGTAGATCATCAAGAGAATAATTATTTCGCAACGTCTCTATGGAGGAGTGTTCCTCCCCTCCAGAGACTATTCGTATGCGGATTGGTTTTGCTTTAGGAATGAGTTTCATGCGAGTAGTGCTTTAGCAAGATTTTTGACTTTTGAAGAGATGGTCTTAACAGTTGTCTTCGCGTAAGAAGCCACAGCCTTGATCCCAGTCGTAATGGCTTTTCGTACCATCGGCTCAGCCCGCTTCATGACGGCTTTTACATAAGGCTTTAATTGAGCCACGGGAGGATATGCAGTAGTAACTACGTCGACTATCTTCTCCCCAACCCACTCCATATCGAGTTTCTTTTGAATAAATGTATCAAGTCTGGCTGCTGCCTGATCAATCAATATTTCGGTAGACTCGGTAATATCGATTTCTCCGGTAGATACTTTATATGCAGTCTTTATGCTGACCGCACTCGCATCAGCCTGGGATGCCACTTCCTCTGGTGAGTCTTCTGAACCGTATGCAATGGCAGCAGCAGCCATCATTTTCTTGATTACCTGTTCTTCATGACTTCCATAGTCCGAATTAAGGAAGTCGTTAACCGCAGGATTCTTCTCAGCTCCTTCCGCATTTAATTCTTCCACTTCAATATCTTCGGATTCCATTACTTCCCCTTTATAGAGTTCTGTATTAGAGTCAGTAGTCATCATTGAACCGATTTCCTCAATGATCAGTGCATCTTCTTCCATCTTTTCGTAATCCATGCTTAGTCCTCCTTATTGATTTTGGCTTTTTTGACAAAGGCCTTTCCAAGTTCTGCAAAAGTTTTTTCGGTCTGTTCTTCACTTAAGTTCTTGTCCTTTGCGGTAGTCAGAATCTCCTGAGCAAGCCAGTTCTTCCTGCTTATGCCTTCTTCCTTTGCGGCACGCAAGGATTTAGCGTTCGCCTCGATAGCATCAAGGGTTTGGAATGCTTTCTGGATTCGTTCTTTCTGTTCAGCTGTCAGATTAACCGCTTTAAGCGCTGCATCCAGACTCCCTGTCTTTTGATACTCCTTGAGTATCAATGAGAATGTTTCGTTTAGATTTTTCATAATTGCGTTAATAAGTTTCTGATATTTAATTAGATATTAATCCCCAGGAACCTTTTATAAACTCATAAAAAATATCAAAGTATTGCTAATAAGAATCATGAACAATCTTCACTAACCGAACAATCTCATCAATTAATCGATTAAAACCATTGTTCTCTGGATAATCAAAAATTCGCAAAGATATATCCTTAGCTTCATACCATCTATACTCATAAGATGGCCACTCTCCACTTTTATCACTGTCATCTCTCTTATAATCTATGAGAGACAGTAACTCCTTTTCTTGGTCATCATCCATATCTAACCTTGTTACGCTTAGGAAATTCTTACCGCCTCCATCTTTGGATACCACGAACATACTTTTATATTTATTCCAGAAAACATCATCTTTAATTTGTAGATACTCTCCTAATCTACTAAACTGCAAAGTCAATCCTTTTAAAGTTAATTCGCATTTAATTAGCTCAAAGCGTTCAATATCCAAACGACTATATGTCTCAGATAAAATCTTGATGTTGCTTAACGTTGTAGGGTTAAGATTCAACAACACTTTCATATTTTCCTTCAAAATATTATCACAATTTAGTTTATGTAGTATAATTACATAGGAATAAAGGGCTCCGAATTTATAGATATCATTTTCATTTAGATTCCTATGAATCCAATCAGCCAAATGGAAAGGATATAGAATTATAGGGTTAATCTCTATGTGTACGGATAAATCTCTGGTGTATGAATATGTCTCTTTATGTAGACACACTATCTTAATACTTTCATATCCTTCAGCCCTTATTGCAAGGTAATAATCCTCAAGTTGTTTTGGTTTATATGATGCATTATTCAGTTTGTTCTCAATAATTATTGCACCTTTTGAGCCTTCTAAATTCCTATAATCAATAAATATATCGATTGAGCGGTCAGATCCTTCAGTAATCACACGTTGCACTGGGCGTTCTCTTGTTATTTTCACATAATATACATCGTTTAAATCAATATTTAGGAATTCCTTAAAAAAAGATTTTAAAAATATCGAACCTAAACCATGTTTACCATCTTCTCTTAACAGATCTGCCAAAATATCAGAATGAACGATTTCCTTCTCCTTTACACGCTTAAAAAATTCCTCCATCGGATTGTATAATGGAATAGTCTGAGAGAAATCAAAATTTTGGTCCTTTAAATCCTTAATGATTTGTGCTATATGATCCTTCATAATATCCTATTTTATGAGACCCAGGGTCTGCAAGGAATCAAAAGTCCTCAAATAGATTACGAGTAAGTCTCTTCTTTCAGTTAATAGGTTGATTATTTTATCTTTACTCCAAGTTGTTAACTTATCACTGCGGTTTTCTGTTTAATAATTGTTAATCCCCTAAGGAATAAAGTACCTCTCTGAGGCTACTGAGCTTTTTCGGGTTGCCTCAGGCTAAAGCGGTGAAGCCTGGGATTCTCCACAATAACAGCTCTCCGAGCTGATATGCCAGATGCTTAAATCTGAACATCAAACTGAACACCCTGCCTGTTTTAATTAGCTTCCCTCCATAGTTGGTTGTCAAATTTACTTAGAAAGAAAATTTATCTAGGAGTACTATAGGAAGTTAAGCTATTTTTTTCTAGTCAATATTAGCTTATTGCCAGATTTCTTCATGTCGTAATTATTCCTTAGCTTAGAGACCGCATTTTTACTTTTCGCTCCTACACCAATGCTGATGGCTGTAACAGTAGCTGATACTCCTAAGATACCCACCGCTCCTGCGCCTCCGGCACCTAGTGCTACGCTTTCAGCAACCAGACCTGCACCAGCCACAGGTCCAGTAACTGGAGCAGTGGCTGAAGTGGCTTGCATCGCTAGAATCGCAACAATGGCAACTGTTATTGCACCGCCTGCCACAAGCCAAGCGACGTTGCCAGTTGCTTTAATTTTAAATACTTTCTTTCCAAGATCACCTTCGATTTCTATGGTATTATCACCACGATCTACGGCTTTCCCTAACTCCATTGCGTTTCTTATGGTTGCCATATATTGTTTTTTTCGTTATAATATTTATTATATCATCCTTTCAATCTCAGACGCCCTATCCGGAGAAATATTGAGTGATTTTGCCAATCGGTCGAAGAGACGGCGTTCTTTGACGATGATTTCGCCGTCATCTTCGAGACATGCCTTTACTTCGTTGGCGTATTCCCACTCTTCCGCAGTCAACGATTGAGGCTGGCACATCGCTTCAAGTTCAGCAGCACGAGCTTCACTGATACCAAGTGATTTGCGTAGGCGATCAAGAAGACGGCGCTCTTTGTCGGTGATGACACCGTCCTCATAGCAAACCTTCAATTCCTCAAGATATTCGGCCTCTCCCTCTGCCACTGCCGTAGCTTTTGATGATGCGTTGGGTTTCTGAGTAGGGAGTTTGCCCTCAAGATATTGCTTGGCAGTGTTAATGCGTTCTTCCGCCGCAGCTCGAATCTTTCCAGAAGTTTCCTTATCTTCTTCCAACTGACAGGCTCTTCTCATTACATCCTCAACAGCAAAAATCTTACGCTTAACTTCAGATTCTGATGGTTTCCTATTAGTCACCATCTCTAAAAGTTGCAAGGACTCGATACGAGTCATAACCCGAGTATAGAGGGCGGAGTCATTCATCAATTTTTGAGCGATATCCTTTGCCTTTGTAAGATTACCTGAGTTGATTAACTCATCGACTTCGGTCTCATAATGAATATTCTCCCAAAAAAGAAAACTCTCTCTAAGTTCTTTCGCTGTCTCCCCATAATCTTTAGGATTAGACCTTGCTAAGTCTGAGACCATTGCAACCTTAAGCTTCATGTCTTCATAAAAACAAGCTGGATCCTCATCTTCCTTTAAGATTAATTTTTCATATCCTCTGTATATATACATGTGATAGAAAATGTCACGTTCTTCATTCCTTCGGGTGTAGTATTCTTCCAAAGCTGTAATAGCATCGGCACCAGAACATTCTGAATCGAGTTCAAACAATGAAACGACATTTTCCCATTCTTTCATTGCTTGATCAGTGTCTTTTTTCTCCTTTCTGAAGATATTTAGATTATCATCAATCTGTTTTCTAAGATCATAAACTGATTTTCTCCAGTCCGAATCTCCATTCAACATATTGACAGCATTGCTGATATAGCTTTTTGCTTTCCGTTCATCCTCAATTGAATCAAACGCTACGGCCTTGAGATTATATACGTAGGCCATAGCATAGAAATAGAAGTCATCTTTGACTCCTTGACCGGCATTGTTATTGACATAGACCTCTGCACCGTGGAAATCTTGCTCCTCAATATAAGAATCAAGTGTTCCCCAGAAATCTTCGCTGTTATCTTGAGAGTAATCGTCATAATCCACGTCGTCATTACCAGAGAACATGCCGGTAACTTTGTTTTTTAAGTTTCCTGCATCTTCAAGCATACCATCAAGACCACGTTTGTTGACATAGTCTTTAGCGGCGTCGGCTGCCAAGCCGGCGAAAAATGAACCCCAGCCCATAATATGTTTAGTCTAATTTAGTGAAGTCGAAGTCATTCGGGGAGCAGCAGGCGCGGCGGTAGTCGAAGGCGTAGAGACGGGCGTAGGCTTCCTGGAGTTCTTTGGCTCCGTTGTAGAAGGGGGTGGAAGTGTGTTGGGCCGTGGTGACGATGACCGACATCTCCGGGGTCAGGACGGTGCCGTTGACGCGCTTCGTGCGCTTGGGTGTTACTCGGAATACTTTTGACATGTCTGTTTCACGATGTGCGGCCTCACTGCGCGGTTCCATATAAAACGCCAAAGACGTGAGGCTATTCTGCATCACGTCCTTGAGTATCAGGTATCGCCAAACACCTTTCTTGAGAGAACTGAAGTCTGCATAGCCCCACGTCCGGATATATGCATAATTCCGGATGGATACAGTCCATCCTTGACAAAAGGGTATCCGGAAAATGGGCATTCCTCACAGTCATCCCTCAAGTATACAGTTTTGGCGATTTCGATACTCAGGACAACGGCAAAATGCCTTTGGCGTTGTCGCTATCGCCGCATTCCGATCTCTATCAGAATGGGTCCGAATGGGCCGTCGGCAATAGTAACTCTGCAAAGTTAATACATTTTTTGAAGAATGCCCAATTTTTTATGCGAAATTCTTCAGAAGTTTTGCATGTTCTACGGAATACGGCTACGAGCCGATGCAAAGTTAATACGGATTGGGGGATTGGGCAAGAGGGAGACGAGTTCAAGTTGGTTCACGGCAGAAAAAAAAATGGCTCAGGACTCTTTGGGGAGGCCTGAGCTGTAACATTTGGGGAGGATGGTTTCACCTCCGACAAACCTGCTACGCAGTACCGGGGCGGCACGAGGCGGTTAGGAAACCGCCTACCCATAGCCCTGCCATGATTATTCTTGGGCGTAGGAAAGGACTGTGGGGGATTCGACGTCGACACCGAATTCCTTGGCTTTGGCCAGGATGGCGCGGGCCAGTTTCGGTTTGAGGTCTTCGGGACAGTAGCGGAAATAGGATTCCGCTGCCCTTACATGTGCCGCGTCGGGCATGGGGTATTCACGTCGTTCAGGAAGTCCGAACACACTTGCCGGAAGTTCCTTTTTTTCTTCATAACTTAATCTGTCGTTCATAGTTTTATATATTTAAGTTTTTAAGGGTTAAGGACTGGACGCGCAGGGACGCACGCGGAGCGTGCTGACTACACTTTCAGTCACCTGAAACTTTGATTTCGAGTGTAAGTGCCGGTACTTCAATCGGCTCGGGGATAAGTTTCCTGCTGACTTCGGCAGTGGCCTGCAGGGTCTTGAGAAGACGTTTTGACTGGGGTTTGAAAGTGGCGTAGGTGAGGCCGCCGCATATGATGCCGCTGACTATCGGGATGGCCTTGCTGATACCTCTGCCTGCAGACTTGGAGGTGATCTGCGTACCGAGTTTGGTAGCTACGGTCTCTATAGCCTGCGAGATGAGCTGCTTCGAGAGGATGTTGCCTGCAATGCGACGGGCGGTTTCCTCCGACAACCGTTTAGCCATCTCGGTGGCTATCTTCCTTATAAGTTCATTGGCTATCTGCACTTTGTTCATTACTCCGATGAAAGCCGTAAGCATGATCTCTCCGTCGGGGGTCAGTTTGCCTTTATCGTCCACCATATCCGGGAAACCGTAGAGATAGCCCAACTTCTGGCCGACAGATACGATGTGGTAATAGTAGTTTGCCATGTCAGCCGGGATCGTGGCCAGCAATGCGAGACCACCCGGTATACCGGAGACCGTGGATATCGCTGTGACTTTGGCCGCATGCGAATTAATGATAGACGAGGCAGCACTGTCGATCAATGCAGGCGGCAATACCCTTACGGGTGAATCCGAGATGCACATCCGTATCTTTTCTTCGGGAAGATCTTTAAAAGTCTTGCGAAGAAATGACTCGCGGTTTATTTTTGCTCCGGGCATCTTGAGAATGCCGTTGAGGAAGGTGATCCATGTGTTGTTCATACTATCAATTTTTATTCAACTTTCGCAAGCGTAAGTTGAGGGTTATGAGGTTATAAGGTTAAATGGTTAAGGAAACATGATGGTCTTTAATTCCGTATTGCTTTATGCTAAGCAGAATATAACCTTATAACCATAAACCCTATAACCCTTAACTTTCCAATGAAAGTTAAATCATATATAGATAAACGCATTGGGGTGGAATTAGGATTGATGAGGGGAACAATTTTTTGCATATGAGAAGAAAAATGCCTATATTTGCGCTATGAAAATGATTCGATTGATGATATTGACGATGGTCACCGCATGGCAGACAACCGCTTTTGCCGCCACTCCGCTGGAAGTGGCGGAGGAGGCCATGGCCGGATACGAGCTATTCATGCGCGATTCATTGCCCGACGACCGCCAGCGGGGCTACGACATGATGCTCTCTGCGGCATGGGAGGGTGATGCGAAAGCGGCCAACAATATCGGCTGGCTTATGCAGCATGGCGAATACGTCGATAAAGACCTCAAGGGCGCTTTCCGATGGTATGAGCGAGCCGCCGACCAAGGGCTTCCCGCAGCGGCTCTCAACTATATAGACCTCATCCTCTCCGACAGGCAAGAGGCGATGGGAGACCGCCTCCCGGACCGCGAACGTCTTGCCAAGGCCTCTATGCTGGCCGGGACAGCCATGGCGATGGGACGCGGACTGCATTACGATCCGAAGCGGGGCGAGGAACTCATACTCCGTGCAGCGCTCTTCGGCGACGAGAAGGCGATGACGACGGTAGCACAACAGTTGGAGATGTATCCCGACTCATTCTCGTACCTTCCTCTGGAGGATATCGCGGCGCAGTGCGATTCGTTGCTGCCGCCCGAGGCGAGGAATGTGCCCGAGGGAATGCCGCTTACGGAATTTGCCGACCATATACTTTCGCCCGCATATTGGTACGGAAAGAGAAAGATTAATGATTAATGATTAATGATTAATGATTAATTTTTTAATGATAATTTGAATCAGGATTAAACATGATATATCATGATACGACATGATATATCATGGCAAAAATGAATTTCAACACTTACATCATGAATAGAAAATTACTTAGTTCAATTGCATTAAGCACTATGATGCTGACAGCTGCGTCAATGAGTGCGCAGGATGCGCTCCTCGCCTTCCCGGGCGCGGAGGGTTTCGGACGCTTCGCTACAGGCGGACGCGGAGGCGAGATCTACCATGTTACCAACCTTAACGACAGCGGCAAGGGGTCGCTCCGCGATGCTGTCTCTAAGCCCAACCGCATCGTAGTATTCGACGTATCGGGCGTGATCAACCTCAAGAGCCGGTTAGTCTTCAAAAGCAACCTTACGGTGCTCGGACAGACGGCTCCCGGCGAGGGTGTCCAGGTATACGGCAACGGAGTATCATTCTCCGACGCCAACAACATCATCATACGCTATCTGCGCGTGCGCATGGGTGTCAACGGCGACAGCGGCAAGGACGCGGCGGGCGTTGCCTCGGGCCACGATATGATCTTCGACCATATGTCAGTGCTCTGGGGACGCGACGAGAACTTCTCAGTCAGCAGCAACGACAAGGGCAACGGACCGGCAAACGTCACCATACAGAACTCAATCATTGGCCAGGGTCTGCAGCCGCACTCTTGCGGAGGTCTCATCCAGACCGACAACGGAGTGACGCTCTTCCGCAATCTCTACATCGAGAATGCAACCCGCAACCCGAAGGTGAAGGGACTCAACCAGTTTGTCAACAATGTCTCTTACAACTGGGGAAAGGAGGCCGCCTACAACATGGGAGGCGACAGCGCGGGGGAATCCTGGGCTGAAATCTCGGGCAACTACTGGATAACAGGACCCTGGAAACAGGCGGCATATCCTCTCGTCGGGGGCAACGACAATTTCAAATATTTCGCTGAAGGAAACTGGTATGACTCCAACATAGACGGCAAGCTCGACGGGCATGAGATGAGCGATGAGGAATACGCAAAGTCGGGTGGAGCACGGGTCAGTACCACAGATGCGCTCGTAGACCGAGGAGCGCCAAAGGGTGTGCCACAAATCGCAGGACGCATGACCGCTCCCGAGGCTCTCGACTATGTGCTTGCGTACGGCGGAGCTTCGCTCCCGGTGCGCGACCAGGTTGACCAGTATCTCATAGACGAGCTAGCCTCTTTCGGCTCTTTGGGCACCTCGGGAGGAATCATCACAGAGAAGGCCCTCCCCCACAAAGGCACCGGTGACCTCTTCGGCGGTTACAAGCCTCTTGATACGGACGGCGACGGCATCCCCGATGCCTGGGAAACCGCCAACGGTCTGAATCCCGAAGATCCTAAGGACGCTGCAGCAATCGCCGCCAACGGATACGCCAATATCGAGAATTATGTCTTCACCATCGACTCCGCTTATCCCTACATAAAGAATCCTACAGGGTTGCACTCGGTGAAAAACGAGAAGAATGCCGTCACCCTGCAGTGGACAGCCAATGCAGGAGACGAGGCAGGGTTTGTAGTTGAAATATCAGCCGACGGCAAGGAATATGCCGAGGCAGGACGTACGTCAGCAGGAGTGACAACCCTCAAGGTAGATGGACTGGAGGAAAACAAGCCCTATTGGTTCAGGGTATACGCCTTGGGTGAAGGATCGATGCGATCGGTGGAGTCTCCCGTGCTTCAGACCATGACTTCGGAACCGTTCGCGCCCGAACGGACTGCACTTGTCTCCCCTACCGAAGGAGCGCAGGAGAAGGCCCTCGACGTAGTGCTTGTATGGAGCAACGGCACAAAAGACTATTTCGGTGCCGTCCGCTACAACGTATATCTCGGCATGAGTGCAGACTCTCTCGAAGAGATAGCTTCGGACCTCTATGAGACCACCTTCAAACCCGAAGGAATAGAACCTAACGTCACCTACTTCTGGCGGGTCGATGCCGTCAACGACACCGGCACGACCGAGGGTGACGTATGGAGTTTCACCACAGTGCCCGGCGGCACTCTCTTCTATACAGACTTCCACACCACCCCCGTATCGTTCGGCGACTCTGAGTGGGGAACGATCATCGCAGGCAACCAGGCCGACATCATGAAGGGCGTCAAGGCCGAGGTAGAGTTTGACAACCTCGTGATGGGCACCGACGGAGGTCGCCTCGTGGCCTTCGGCAACCTCTCTCCCTACGCTTCCTATTCATCCGCGGACAACGGCGCATCGAAGAATGCCGTGGGATTCATCGGGAAGCAGGGCAAAGTAGGCAACTGCTACATCCAGATCAACGACATCCAGGCTCCCTTCAAGATCACACTCTACTGCGGCAACTCCGATGCAAGCGCACAATCGGTGAAGCTCAGCACCGGGACCGACGTGAACGGCGACGGTATCGTCAATGCCGATGATGATCTCGCTACGCTCAAGTTCAAGAGCTCGGAGAAGAAGACCTATAAGTTCACCCATACCTACAATGGCACGGAGCTATGCAACGTCCGTATCGACCGCGCTTCGATAGACAAGAAGGGCATCAACTTCCACGACATTCTCATAGAGCAGGTGGCTACGGCAGGCGATCCCGATGCAGTGGAGACTATCGACGCAACGTCGGCTCCCGACGTGGAGGTGACTGGCGACGCAGTGACTGTAAACGGTCTTGACGGCAAGAGCGCGGTACGCGTCTATGACATGGCGGGACGCGTGCTTATCTCTGAGCGTCCGGCAGCCGGGAGCATCGGTTTCTCCCTTTCGAAAGGCGTATATGTGATTGCCGTCGACGGATGCAAACCTGTTAAGATCGCAGTTTTTTAAGTAGGAATGCATAATTCATAATGCATAATGCATAATTGGTAGGGACGCACGGCTCGTGCGTCCGTCTGCCGACGACTGCCCGCTGACCGCTAATAACTGAAAGCTATACAAAATGGCAAAAGACAAGGTAGCATACTATATATGGATCGTAGATACAATCCTTAAGCATGGACGTATCTCGAAAAACGACCTCAACGACCTTTGGATCAAGTCCCCCTATTCGGGGGGCAATCCAATGGCCGACCGCACATTCTATAAATACAGGCGCGCCATTGAAGAAACCTTCAGCATCGAGATACTGTGCGACCCCGACGGCGCTTACCGTATCGACTCAAATGAGTCACCATACGTGAAGCAGTTTACCGACTGGACGCTCAACAACTCGGCGGCGACAAGCGTGATGCAGGAGTTGGGTTCCTCGTCAGGCCGGGTGGAAATCGAGGATGTCCCGTCGGCCAGGGAGTTCCTGCCTATCGTCTCAAAGGCCATGAGCAAAAACCATATGGTGGTCTTCACCTATGCCGGATTCGCACGCTCACGTCCGGAGGTAGGAATCCTCTTCGCACCCTACTTTCTGAAGCTGTATAAGCAGAGATGGTATATGTTCGGAGAAAAAGACGGCGGAGGTCTGCGCACCTACGCTCTTGACCGCGTAACGGAGATGGAAGTCACTTCTACGAAATTCAAGATGCCGCGAGGGATTAAGATGGAGACTTTTTTCGGCAGCATCATCGGAATCACCTCCTCAAAGGCTCCAGTCCGTGATGTGGTGATCCAGACTTCATCCACACGTGCCAAGTATCTGCGAGCCCTTCCGCTCCATCATTCGCAGCGGGAGGAGATACATGACTTCTACTCAGTATTCAGCTACAGGCTTAAGCTCAACTATGAACTGGTCAGCGAGCTGATGGCAATGGGGCCGGACGTTACGGTGATAGCTCCCCGAGAGCTTCAGGTGATGATGATAGAGCGGCTGAGGAAGACGCTTTCTAACTATAATGCATAATTCTATAATGCATAATTCATGATGCATAATGCATAATTGGCTGAACTCAAAACTCATAATCATTTGCCAGTAAAGAGATGGGACGCGCGCGGACGCACGAGCCGTGCGTCCCTACCGTTAGGATAGAAAAGGAGGAAGCTCAAAATTGAGCTTCCTCCTTTTTTCTTATAGTGCCGACACTACGTAAATGTGCATTTTGATGTCATCGAAAACGTCTCCTTACATACGTAGGGACGCACACGGAGTGTGCTTGCTACTCTGGGGAGTCTCCTTAAATGCGCGGGGACGCACACGGAGTGTGCTTGCTACTCTGATCAGCCGATGGATTCGATCAGCTTGATGGCGTCGATGTATTTGGCTATGCCTTCCGCAACGCGTTTGGCATCCTGCATGGCATGTACCACTGTGGCGGGGCGGTTGGTGACGTCGCCTCCGGCGAAGACACCCTTGCGGGTTGTCATTCCGTAGGGAGTCTCACGTGTCAGCACATAGCCTCTGTCGTCTACGTCTATACCCTCGGTGGAGTCTACGATACGCGATGCCGGAGCCGAGCCCACAGCCATTATAACGCGGTCGACAGGCATCACCTTGCGCTCGCCGTCCTGCTCGATCTCGATGGATTCGAGGCGGAGTCCTTCGGCGCCGTTTACCTTGACAACGTTGGTGTTCCACGCAAACTTCACGCCTTCCTCCACAGCCTCGTCATATTCGGCACGAAGGGCCGACATGCTGTTGATGTCGCGGTGGTAGATCACCGTGACCTCGGCAGCTCCCATGCGGAGCGCGGAGCGGGCGGCATCCATGGCTGTGTTGCCACAGCCGATGACGGCTATCTTGTCGCCCTCGCCGATGACTACCTCGTCACGCTTTATGAAGCCCTGGTTGAAAAGGCTGACACGACGCAGGAACCATACGGCCTGACGCACACCGGGATGTTGTCCTCCCTCGATGTCAAGGGTCTTGGGGCGGCTTGTACCGGTACCCATGAAGATGGCGTCGAAACCCTCCTCGAAGAGGCGGTCGATGGTGTAATTCTGGCCGATTGTCGTGCGGTTGTGGATACGCACGCCAAGGTTCTCTATCTTCTTAATCTCGCGGCGTACCACTTCCTTTGGCAGACGGTATTCGGGGATTCCCCACATGAGGACTCCGCCCGGCTCGATACCCATCTCGAATATCTCCACATGGAAACCCTGACGGGCAAGATCGCCTGCGATCGTCAGTCCTGCGGGGCCGGAACCGATCACAGCCACGCGACCGCGTGTCTTCTCCGGGATGTTCTCATGGCTCCAACCTGCCTCGCTGTCGAAGTCGGCCACGAAGCGCTCGAGCTTTCCGATATGGATGGCCTGACCTTTCTTAGCGAGCACGCAGTTGCCCTCGCACTGGCGCTCGTGGGCGCATACGCGTCCGCATACCGCAGGCAGGTTGCTGCGGTTGTGGATTATCTCGATGGCGTTTCCGAAATTGCCGTGGGCGAGTTCACCTATCCAGTCGGGGATATCGTTGCTGATGGGGCATCCCTTCTTGCAACCGGGTACCTTGCAGTGGAGGCATCTCTGCGCCTCCTTGATGGCTTCGGGGAGTGTGTAGCTTTCAGCGACTTCCTTGAATTCCTCGTTCATTATTAAGGCTGCTTACCGATATATGCGAGGATACCGCCGTCTACATAAAGGACGTGGCCGTTTACGAAGTCTGAGGCGTCAGATGCAAGGAACACTGCGGGACCCATGAGGTCTTCGGGAGTTCCCCAGCGGCCTGCGGGAGTCTTCGCGATGATGAACTGGTCGAAGGGATGACGGCTGCCGTCAGGCTGGATCTCGCGGAGAGGCGCTGTCTGCGGAGTGGCAATATAGCCGGGGCCGATGCCGTTGCACTGGATGTTGTGCTCGCCGAATTCAGAGCAGATATTGCGGGTCAGCATCTTGAGGCCACCCTTGGCAGCCGCGTAAGCGCTGACGGTCTCGCGGCCGAGTTCGCTCATCATGGAGCAGATGTTGATGATCTTGCCGTGTCCTTTCTTGATCATGCCGGGTATCACAGCCTTGGCGCAGATGAATGGAGCTACGAGGTCGATGTCTACCACCTGACGGAAATCCTTCACATCCATGTCGGTCATCGGGATACGCTTGATGATACCTGCGTTGTTGACGAGGATATCGATAGTGCCTACGGTCTTCTCTACGTCTTCCACCATGGCCTTCACGGCTTCTTCATCGGTGACGTCGCATAGATAGCCTTTAGCCTCGATTCCGGCTTCCTTATAGTTGGCGATACCCAGATCCATAGATTTCTGAGTGTTGCAGTTGTAGACGATTTTCGCTCCGGCCTCATGAAGGGCCTTTGCGATGGCGAAACCGATGCCGTAGACACCACCGGTCACGAGGGCTACCTTGCCCTCAAGTGAGAAATTTACCATTGTCGTAAATATTTAGGTTTAGTTTCGAAAAGATTCTATCTGCAGGCAAGATCCTCACGCGGAGCAGCAAAGGAGCAGAGTACGCGAAAGCGTCAAATCTTGCCGATATGCAAAGTTAATGAAAAATTCGGAATATAGAGTAAAAATACTCAAAAAAGTTATGGAGTTTTAAGTTTTGAGTTGACTGAAATAAATGAACCCCGAGGAATTCCGTCAGAATTCTTCGGGGCTTGCAATTTATAATCTGAGACAGGTGTCAGCGTATTACCTTGGAAGTGCGGACACTTCCGTCGGAGAGGCGCTCAATTTTTAATAAGATACCGTTTCCGGGATTGAAGACTCGACATCCGGTGAGGTCGTAGAATTCGCATCTGATGGCGGTCGCCTCGCTATCGGAGAGCTCCTTGACTCCGGATTGGCTCGGATAATCTGAGGAAGCGCAATTTATGACAGCTCCGGTCTTGGAATCGACTATGACCGCAACCACACGTGCGAATCCGAAGTCGTTCACTACATCCAATCCTGCGAGGTTATGGATATCATCGATATTTACGGAGAAGGTGTTCTCATAGATCTCTCCCTGCTTGATATTAGAGGGAAGTGATTCGGGAATACCCTTGGCATCCGGGAAACTAAGCACCACATCGTCGAAAACGAGTCCGAATACATAACGATTGGCATGCACGAATAGATCCCACCATTTGCCTGTAAGTCCGGAGACGTCGGTATCGTCGAACGAATATGCGTTATACTGGGCCCATTTGGGGTTGGAAAGCCCATCAGCTACCAGGGCGAACGTGACGAGATAAGGAGAATCGTCTATGTCATGAATGAATCTTGTCTTCGAGACGGCTTTAAGTGTCTTTCTGCTGTCGTCAGCCCAGTCAAGCACAACTTCCACTTCGCCACAGGGCATATTACGACGTTGAGACTCCCATGTCTTGGGAATGTCGTCCACTGAAGGGGAAGTGATCCTGTTGACTTGAGAAGCCGGATATCCGGAAGGCTGATACGGGAATTGAGAGGTAGAAAGATACACCATCTCTGACTCTTGTTCAAAAGAAGAGGAATGATAGGAAAGAGCTACGAAATCGCGGCCGTATATTTCATTCATCTCTGCCAACGTGACATATCCCATGGGACACCATCCGCAGTTCAACCCCGTATATTCCTCGACTAAAGGCCTATTCCTCGGCACGAACGGCATTACCTCAAACGGAGCTGAGGATGTAGCAGCGGTCAGTTCGTTAGACTTGCCGTTTACCTTATCGATCATTATGCTTAGCTCTCCCTGTGCGGTTTCACGATATATGCCTATTGGCAGAGAGACTTCAGCAGGATATCCAATTTTACCGGGGATCGGCTCCCGGAAGACATATTCTCCTGTCCCGCTGATCCCGGCTGCCTCATAACTGTAGGCGATGGACTTTATTTCCTCAAGTCCTTGATTGGCTATGACCACGTCGGCGGTAGCGTCAGTGCCTATCCCCGCATAGATCTTTTCGGGAATCTGAATTACAGCTGCATTTTCAGGAAAGCCCCCTTCAAGAGAAACCGTCATATCGCTTATCAGGTCGTATCTTGTAGCATAGTCGCTCCATTTCTGTACACTTGAAGTAGAGTGAAACCAGAAACTGTCAGGAACACTTCCCGGCACAACGGCCACAGGTTTTCCTGAGTCTCCAGACTCCCCTCCTGTTATGGTCACTGAGTATCCGACGTAGACTCCCTTCTCGGTGATTGTATACGGTTCCGTGAAATTGACAGACAGCATTCCGTCGGTATAAGTACCGTCTATGGCGCATATGTCCGGATCATTCACCTTTGCCTTGTTCTGATTCTTAGTCTTGAGCTCTGTGGTCAGGAAACCCTGGAATCCACTCAGGTCGGAGACATCTCCGAATACCGGCACGGAAAGAGCAGTCACCTTTTTACCAACCATCGCTGGAGATGCCAATCTTATGGCAACGTCGACTGTCTCGGCCTTGTCCTTGCCGTAGGCGGAAGGTGATGCCTCGGTATAGTTGTAAGTGAAATCTAATGTTTCAGCATTTGATGTGATGCAGGCTGCGCATATCGCTGAAACCGCAATTAATCTGCTTTTCATGTCTATTTTATCATTTTGGAAGTCTTTAGGCTTCCATCGTTAAGTATTTCCGTCTTGATATACATTCCTTTGTCGGGGCATACAATCCTACGGCCCTGCATATCGAAATACAGCAGTTCTTTCGTACTCTCTTCTTCGACTGTCATTTCTGTCGCGTTGCCGCCGGAAGGATAGGATGAAGATATGCAGTTGATCGGTTTTCCGTTTCGTCCGTCGACAATGACAGCCACCATACGAGTAAGATTGAAATCATTCACAATGTGGGTGCCTTTAAGATTGACTATCTCCTCTGGATCTATCTCATATGAATACTCATACCATTCGCCACAGGCGATGTCGGAAGGCAACGACCCCTCGATCCCCTTATAATCCGAGGCATGGACTACGATGTCGTTGAAGGTCAAGCCTGTCAGGTGTTCGTCTTGTCCGATAAAGAGATCCCAGAAATGGCTGCTGTATTCTTCGGTACGCTGTTCATTGCAATAATAATTTGACTGAACCCATTTGGGGTTGGATAGTCCATCAGCAAGCATGATGAATGCTATCCTATAGTCAGATCCTTCGATATCCTGAAGGAACCGCACGTTGGCCTCCGCCTTCAATCTGGAATTGGAATCGTCGGTCCATATCCAGTCTACCATTACCTCTGCCTGGGTCGGATTCATATAGCACTTTTCCCATAATGCTGGTATTTTTGAAGGATCAACAGTCTGATTCCTATTGAGGGAGGCGGCCGGATACCCCGTCGGGTCAACAGGGAACTCGGAGACCTTGATGCAATCCATGGCATTACTTTCCCATCCCGACGAGTGATAGGAGAGGGCCACGAAGCGGTCTCCATAGGATCCCTTCATCTGTTCGAGCATCACGTAGCCTCGCGGACAAAAGCCACAGTTCAGCCCGGTGTATTCTTCGACAAGAGGACGATATACAGGGACAAACTTCTGGACCATCACCGGTATGGAGACATCAATATCGGATGCTTCATTGGATTTCCCATTGACCTTTAGAACACTCAAGGAAAGAGATGTCTCTCCGAGTCCTTCGACCGGATCAATCTCGATCATAGCGATTACTTTCCTTCCGTAGACGGAGGGTACGGGAGAAGGAAACTCATACACACCTGTACCCTTTATTCCGGAAATATCGTAGGCATATTCTATAGATGATATGCCGGCACTACCGATATTGGTCACTTCCAATGGAATAAGGGAGTTCTCCCCTTCCGCAATCCTGATATCTTCTGAAAAGGAAGGGAGGGCCGCATCCTTGAGAAAGTCGCCCTCCATGATGACTGTCATCACACTGACCAGTGAGCTTCGTTTCGCCATGTCGGCCCAGGTCTTCTGAGTAAGGGAGGAATGCACCCAGAGGCCACCTGATGTTTTGCCGTCTGTCACGGCTACACTCTTATAGTTTGTATCGTCTACGGTGATAATATTATAGCTGTAGCCTATGTAGATGCCGTCATCGGGAATCTGCACTGGCTCCTGGAAGGATACCGTAAGAAATCCACCGGTAAACTTTCCTTCGACAGAAGTAATGTCTGGATTAAACACTGATTGCTTATCGATGGTCTCGGCATCAAGCTGCTGCGAAAGCCATCCTTTGCAGCCGTCAATATTTTCAGCCTGTGCGTTGACAGGAACACGTATTCCTAAAATCCGTTTTCCTATCAATACAGGATTGTCTATATGTATGGCCACGTCATAGGTTTCGGCCTTCTTGTATCCGAACCAGTCGGGTGCTTCTCCGAATGTGTCGTAGCTGAAATCCATTGTCTCTGCCTTTACAGGAGTGGTTGCTATAGACGCCATAAACAGTGCGGAGAAGAGTAATCTATATTTCATATAGTAGCAAATGATTTCGGGCAGCGGCAGGCAACGCGTAAGTTGCTCGCCCCTGCCCGAAAGTTGAAGATTTTTAAGATTGATTACTTAACCATTCTCTTGGCGACAGAACCGTCAGACATCTTCACGATAACCATACCCTTGTATGAGTTGGAAGCCTTGCGTCCGTCTACGGTGTAGCGGTCGGTTTCGGTTACATTGGGGTCGTTGTTATCAAATGTTGCCATTGTTATAGACTGGGCGCCAGCAATATCCACATACATCCATTCATTAAGAGCAGATGATGTGCTTTTTTGCTCAAGAGTGAAGTTGGATTTTACTCCGAATGCGTACGAACTACTTTTGTCGAGACCTGAGAATGTGCAGCTCTGTACGCCTGCCGGGATTTCCTCTGAGGAAAGGAATGTCAGTACACGGTCTCCTGCTTTGACAGCCTGAATCACCTCGAACTCTATCAGAGCTATCGGCATATAGTTGAGCGACGTAAACAATATTCTTTCTCCACAGATGGCTTTCGGGATTTCAAGCCATCCTGACAGACATCCGTCACCGTCGAACGGGAGATAGCCGCTGACTGTTCCGCTTTCTGTCCTTATGTATAGATTGTCGTCACCGTAGCCGTAAGCATTGATGTAGATGAAATAAGAACCTCTGGCCGGGTTTACCATAAGGGGAGGAGTAATAAGGCGGCTACCGTATCCGGATATTCCAAGTAAATTTCCACCTATAGTGAGGCCGGTTCCGGACCATCCCTTGAGGTCAGTTACGTCATCCAAATTTCCCTCGAAAGGAACCATGAGATCAATGTCATTATCTCCAATACAGTTAGCGAAGGTCTCTGATAGAATGGTGTATTCATCGTTGTCCTCCTGTATGGCTTCTGACTTATAGTTGATCGCTGTATATGACTGTGCTTTGGGGGCGTCGGTCCAATTTGCCGTATAGCTGCCATTGCTGACATTAGATGCTTCTCCAAGTTTGGGAGCGGCTACGCCGAAAGCGTGATATTTCTCACCGATAGTGAACTCCGATACATTGTGGCTACGTACTCTGTACCAATATTCTGTCTCCGGATCCAGACCGGTGAAAGTATATTTGCCGGGAGTGTCATTATCTCTTGTATAATAGTAAAATTTATATGAGTAGTCATCATCATCCACCGGACCGTAATTTGCGGAGAGGTTCTCGTCCCATACACGCTCAAGTACATAGGGACGTGGAGAGAAAGCATTGATGTCGTCTATATAAACCTTATTTTCAGGACTCAGCCCAATGGTATAGAAGCGTACTGCGTAATATTGATCCTCAAAGTTCTTTCCACTGAGCGGAACAGAATAATAGTATCCGCCGTTAGTCCAGAATCCATCATATTCGAGATACCCGAAAGGTTCCCATCCGTTATCGCTGAGCACATCGTAAACAATCATAGCTCCAAAATTCTCCTCGTCGTTGATCTCGAACTTGAGTTTTGAATTGAAAGACTTGAGCTTTACGCCGAAATTCGGAGTTTCGAAAGCTGCACCTTCGCCGTCATAGCCGAGCATAAGTGCAGTCGAGCCATCCACACCTTCTCCCTCTACAAACTTAGCTTCATCTGCTTTTGTCCCTTCAGGAAGTTTTCCGTCATTGAAATCGTATGTGATGTTGACTCCGCTATCGGCTGTGTACACTTGTTTATAGAGGTCTATATAGTAATTGGAGGAACGACGAACGGGATCCCAGTTAATGGTGAAACCATCGTTGGTGAAGTCAGTGACCGGTCTTATGTTCGGACAAGCAAGGAAGGTGTTGTCATCAGTGATTTTTATCCAGTCGATTTCTATGGCTCCCGCTGTGCTCAGCATAAGGTAGCCGTCTCCATTGGCGCTTTCGTTGCGGAATTTGAATGTCACTTCCTGCCAACCGTCTGCCGGATAAATCTGACCTGTCGATGACATGCCATAATATCCCAAATCCGTGACAGCGCTGTCATTACTATCAAATCCACCAACCATTGCCCTTAGGTCAAGGCTTGAACCACCAGAGGTTACATAACCGACTTCGTTGTCCGCTCCCCAGAATGTTTTGGCACAGCGAACCTTCATGCTTACAGTCAGGTCACCGGAAAAGTCACCGAGAGGAGTATAGAGATAAGCTCCTGAATATGGATTGTAGCACTGAAGGATAACAGTGCCTCCTTTGCCTGCAAATACCCAGTCGCCACACCATGTTCCGGATTCCGGAGTGTATTCGTTAGGAATGAAGTTGCCCGGCTCGTAGTAGGAACTTGCTATGAAATCTACATATCGTTCCCCTATGTTACCGGTTTGCACTGTAGAGCCGTCAGGTACATTGCTGAAGTCCTCGTATAGAATTATTGACTTCCTTTCCATTGATGCTTTCTGTGGAGCTCGGAGTGGTGTTACTTCCTGTCCGGAAGGGTTGGAAAGTGGCTTATCAAGACCTTTTGCCTTAACCTCTTTCTGTGGTAAAGCCATTCCGCAGTCTTTTAGATTCATGCGCTCGTGTGGGGCCGGAGTCATCACTCCTGCTACCAGCATCGTGGCGCCAATACAAGTAAAGAATCTTTTCATACTTTGTTGTTTTGATTAGTTTTTGTTGTTATGGTTGCAAAATTATAGATTAATTTTTAAAAACCAAACAAAAGGAAAGCTTATTATGTCTTAATCCGCACTCTAAGACAATAATCTTAATTTGAGACATATCAGTCGTAAATTGAGACAGTGTTGAGTGTCAGGATTTTAGGTCATTTTTTCTTCGCTTCCCTCAGGAATTCAGTCGTCGTCATGCCGGTCACGCTTTTGAACACGCGCATGAAGTGGGTGCGTGATTTATATCCCACTTCCTCTGCCAGAGCCTCTATGGTAGGACGTTGTGAAGGGTCGCTGCATGGACGTAACATTTCCTTGCAAGCTTTCTTTATCCTGAATTCCGCAAGAAGGCTGCTGAAGTTTTTCCCACCGACAGAGTTGATGGCTTGAGACACTGATTTAAGTCTGAGCCCAATGGCATCGGCTAGTGTTTCAATAGTGAACGCAGGGGTAAAGATTTCAGGGCTGTCAGACATGTATGTGACTATACGTCGGTAAATACCGGCCAGGGTTTCCTCCCCTTGATTTAATTCATCAAGTCGGCTCGTATGTTCTTCCTGATTAGATTCCTCGGGCTGGCATCTGTTTGTATCGTCATCCCAGGACATCTTTTCAAATTCATCAACTTCATCTTCGGAAGCTTCCTGGAATTTCCTGTTGGCATCCATAAGTTCGAGATTCTTATGGAACAGGCTCTCACTCTGTTCCTTTAGTCTGCGGTTTTTAAGAAGAATACGTACTACGAGCACACATATCACCAGTATGAGGACCCCGGCTACCATAGCGATGTAGGTCCAGAATTGAGTCTCCTTGCGGGAATCCGAGAGTCTGTCGTTTAGATCCTTCGCCTGCATTGATAGCTCCATATTATGTACTACGCTGTAAGAATGAATTTGATTCAATGAGTCTCTTACCCGTAGAGCTTCGTTTCGATATTTACTTGCCATATCCATATCTCCCATTGCAAGTCGGAGACTCGAATGAAGGTTGTAGGTGATCTCGTACAGATCTTCAAGTTTACCTTTTTTTATTATGGAATCGATTTCGTGAAGGATATCCATTGCCTTAACATAGTTCTTACCGTCAATGGCGATCTTTCCTGCTATGATTCGGTTGGTCACGAAGTATCTTCCGTCATCGATGTAAGGATCAAGCGCGTTGGAAGCGCTATCCACCAAGACAAGTGCCTCATTATAGCTGCGTTCACTATGCTTTTGTGCGCCCTTTGCCATAATCTTCGCATAGTCGTACATGTATCTATAGACACTATTGGGAACTTTCAGATCGGTAAATTCCAGGATTTGTTTTTTTATGGTAGGAATTGAATCCAGAGTCCATCCGTAGTGTAACAGATCAGTAAATGCCAGAGGCAGTGCAATGGCATTGTTTTCTTCTTTTGCAGTTCTATATGCGTGTTGATAATAGTGAAGAGCCCGCTGGAAATCGCCACATGCTGCAAATACCTTGGCTATGTTGGTATAGACAGCCACTATGGTGTTAATCTTGTGGCTTTGGGTATTCTGATCCTTAAAATCAATCTTGTCCAATATCTGAAGAGCCTTAACGAGAAAAGGGTATGCTTGTATAGGGTTGTTGCGTTCGAAAACAAGGTAATAACCCATATTACCGTATGCGGCCGCGCAATTCAATTTTTCAAGATTGTCAAGATAGTCATTGTATCTTGAAATCACTACCATGAAAAGCATTGCGCCCTTATCCATGTTCTTTCGGTTGACAAAATGATGAGATGCCTTGGTCATTATATCAATTACTGACAGATTGGCATACTCCCGCTCAAGTGTATGATATTCATTGAAGACGGAATCCTTGTCTTGATCAGAGTCGATAAAAATAGAGATATCAGGGTTATCAGTTGTATTGTTGTAATTGTATGCTAAAACGGGAGCACTGGTGACGGAGGCTTTCACAGGAAAGAATATGACCAGTGACATCAGGAAGACAATTACTGCACAAAATGATTGACTTAGGCTATTTATGGATATTGTTTTGATCATTAACGATGAGGGAAATTGATTAAATTCCTATATAAACTGCAAAATTAATATTTTTTTGCAGAAACGGGAGTTTTCTCCACATTAATTAATGTTAATTATTCAATTCTCACTTGATTAATTCTTTGTGATTCATGCCTCAATATCTATAAATGCACATTCTGCCCTTCACTCTCCGGCCAACTTCAAGGCCTACTATAGAAAAAATTTGCATATATGTATTTTTTTGCTTATCTTTGTGAATCAAACTAACGGGAATTAGCATTATTATGGGACTTTGGAGTTTTTGGCTAATATTGGGAGTGGGATTCTTAGTGGCGGAACTGCTTACGATGTCGACTACATGCCTTTATGTCGGGACCGGAGCGTTGGCCGCCATGGTCTGCGCCCTGCTCGGCGGAGAATGGATACCCACGATTATCACTTTTGTGGTTGCTACGGCAGTACTATATGCTTCCACCTACCGTATGCGAAAACGCCTCGTCAAGGCTCTCCATAAGGGATCAGAGCATACAGCCACCGGTATGGACGCCATCATAGGAAGGACAGGAACCGTAGTCCAGACGGCAGATTGCCTTCGCATGCGCATAGACGGTGACGTCTGGCAGGTAAGGGCCGCCAAGCATGGCGAAACCCTTGCTCCGGGAGAGGAAGTGAGGGTCGTCGGATACGATTCGATAATACTCAAGGTGGAATTAATTGAGAATTGAGAATTTTTCCTAATTGAGAATTGAGAATTGAGTTCTGATTACTCCGAATACCTAACGCACGAGCCGTGCGTAACTACAGTGCACCACCCATAAACAACTTAAACAATTTAAACTATCTAAACAATTTAAACAAACTCAACAATATGACAACCATCATCGTAGCAGGCGTAATCCTCATCCTTGTCGTGCTCATCATCACGGCGGGCGTAAAGGTCGTCCCGCAGTCCGAGACAAGAGTCGTGGAGCGTCTCGGCAAATTCCATTCCGTACTACAGCCCGGCCTTAACTTCATCATACCCTTCATCGACAAGCCAAAGGTGATCTATACGCGTAAGTATGAGACCACGGGTTCCTTCGGGAGAGGGGGCGGACTGAGAGTGTCCACGACCACCGTCATCGATCTTCGCGAGCAGGTCTATGACTTCCCGTCGCAGCAGGTGATCACCCGCGACAACGTGACTACAGAGATCAACGCCCTGCTCTATTTTCAGGTCGTAGATCCGAAGAAGTCCGTATACGAGATCGACAATCTTCCAAACGCCATCGAGAAGTTGACCCAGACATCGCTCCGCAACGTGATCGGCGAGCTTGAACTTGACGAGACACTGACCTCACGCGACACCATCAACGCAAAACTGCAGTCGATACTCGACGACGCCACCAACAAATGGGGCGTGAAGGTAAACCGTGTCGAGCTTCAGGACATCACACCTCCCGAAAGCGTGCGCGTGGCGATGGAGAAGCAGATGCAGGCCGAGCGCAACCGGCGCGCCGAGATTCTCAACGCTGAGGGCGAAAAGCAGTCGCTGATCCTCCGCTCGGAGGGCCAGAAGATGTCGCAGATCAACAAGGCGGAAGCGGAGAAACAGGCCGCCATCCTCAAGGCCGAGGGCGAGGCAAGGGCGCAGGTGCTCCGCGCGCAGGCGGAGGCTGACGCCATCCGCAATGTGGCCGATGCCGTGTCACAGTCACAGACAGACCCGGCAGCCTATATGCTGGCGCAGAAATATATCGAGGCTCTCCAGACCATGGCCGACGGAAAGGACAACAAGACCGTCTATATCCCCTACGAAGCCACCTCGGTGCTGTCATCGCTCGGGTCGATCAAGCAACTCTTTACCAATGATCAATGATGAATTATCAATGATCAATGATGAATTATCAATGATCAATTATTGTTAGGCGGAGTCAGCGAATTTAGTCTTCAGAAGGTCAGTCCCATCTATGTTATAATTGATAATTGATAATTGATCATTTTAATCTGGGGGCGATGCGGTCGGGATTCTTGGCGAGGAAGTCTTTCCAGGATTTAGGTCCTTTGGCTATCTCGGGTTTGGCCGACTCATACATATGGCAAAGCGCCACGGCGAGCGCGTCGGTGGCGTCAAGAGCATCGGGCATCTTCTCTTCAGGAATGGAGAGGAGATGCTTCAGCATATTGGCCACCTGTTCCTTTGAGGCCTGACCGTTGCCGGTGACAGCTTTCTTGACATTGAGTGGCGGATACTCGGTGATCGGAATGTCCCGCGCGAGAGCTGCTGCCATGGCCACTCCCTGGGCGCGTCCGAGCTTGAGCATGGACTGCACGTTCTTTCCGAAGAAAGGGGCCTCGATGGCGAGTTCATCGGGGAGATACTGTTGCACAAGACCGCTGACACGCTCATAGATACGTCCGAGGCGCATGTAGTGCGTCTCGAAGCGGCTCAGCTTTATGACACCCATCACGATTACATCCGGCTTCTTCCCTTTGATGCCGAGAACTCCATAACCCATGACGTTGGTGCCGGGGTCGATACCCATTATGATGCGGTCGTAATCCTTTAGGTTCATAATTCCTTGAGGATTGTGGCGAAGAAGAGGGGGTTAGGACCGTGCCATGCTGCGTATGAATTCATGAAGGCCGGGAAATTCTTCTCGTTCCATGCGCGGCAGTCGGCGATAGAGTCGAAGTGCATCTGCACTGAGAAGTTCTTCTCGTCCTGCTTGGCGAAGTCCTTGTCGCCCGGAATGGCGGCTACCGTTATGACCTTATAGTCTTTCAACCTGTCAGACGCCGCTGCAAGGCGTGCCTCCCCCTTGGCCCACTCGATGAATGAGTCTTTCCTTTTATTTGGAATTACGTATGTGATATTGAAGATATACATATTTTTTTAATTGAGAATTGTGAATTGTGAATTGTGAATTGTGAGTTGAGAGTTGAGAATTGTGAGTTTTGTAGTCTAAATTATAATTGATCATTAATCATTAATAATTGATCATTAAAAAGGCGAGACGG
>JAIDSM010000042.1 GCA_029061225.1 Muribaculaceae bacterium | reverse complement strand
CCATGAAGCGTAAAGTAGATCTATTCGCTTTTACAAAAGATTGGCAATGAGGAGTTGGCAATATTGAGGGCGCAAAAACTTCGTGGATTCTTTGATCATTCTTTGGACTATAAATCTCACAAACCTTGTACTCTCGTAGATTTGCTTGTTGAAGAGCTTGAACATCCGGAAAATCTGTTAAACATTTTGGATTAGATTAAATACAGATAAAATGAATTGGGTAATTAGGAAAGCTCGATGAACTGACATTCCCGACAGCATAGTCAGGTAATCACGGTATATATTTTCAAAGCCTTCGATGTTGAGAAGACTGCAATTCAAAGAGCTATAGTAGCGCGTTATATATCAAAATTGAAGGTGTCAGGTTTTATACTAAGACATAATGCAGATAAGAATGGATATTGGGAAGCATTAAGGAATGTTTGATGAGATTTATGCAGGATTAAGGTAACCTTATATTGTTAAAGGAGGGATTTAGTGCCACTACCGCAGATGCGGAGTAGTGGCAGTTAATATTAGGAATTGTCAATACTCGATGTCTTTGGCGTGTATGCCGTCATTCGATATAGTCAAGGCTTACGGCTACACATGGAATTTGGCTCGTCGTGAGTCCATGCTGTCATATAATTTTAGCCATTTAATTGAGCTTGACGGCAACAAGAGTTTGAGCCTGCCAGCAACAAGATTCGACATCTTTCTTTGTAACTTTGACGTTATAAAAGCAAACGAAACAATTAAAGATAACGAATATGAAACTCGATCTTGAAAACAAAACGGTACTCGTTACCGGTGCAGGTTCAGGAGGAGCGAATAATTGAGAATTTCGAAATTCTCAACTTCTCGCTTACAGAATCGGAAATAGCTGAAATCTCCACACTCGAAAACGGTAAAAGTTTATTCAACTGGTGGTAATATTATATGGAATATCTGTTGCTCGTATTCCTGCTCGGCACATTGACCCCTGTCCAGACTGCTGCAAATTCACGTTTGCGGCAGTCTGTTGTGTCACATCTGTTACATCCTCGTCAAGCAATTCACAGCCAAATATGGACTGTCTCTATCAAAAGTATTGTGATTTCGATCGGTCCCATCAATAAGTGCGCATCGGCTTTGAAGTTTCAATTCTATGCTTCATGATTTCTTCTGAATTTTCCTTAGCCCATCCTATAAGGCTCTCCAGGTATGGGACCAATGTCAGTCCTATTGGGCTAAGTGAATACTCCACTGTCGGAGGAACAGTATTGTAGGAATATCTTTCCACTAATCCGTCTGCCACAAGTGTGTTCAATGTCGCACTCAGCATACGGGCGGAGATGTCAGGAATTTCTTTTCTAAGCTCATTGAATCGTGTCTTGGGTTTCAGCGTGAGGGTATATATCACGAGCAATCCCCACTTCTCTGAGAAGCGGGCAAGTATGTTTCGGATCGGGCATTTCGGGTCGAATGCATCCATAAGTGAGGATCTTTTCATCTTTTTTAGATTTTTTTTGGTTGCAAAACGCTTTGAATATGAGCAATGGTAACATTGATGTTACTGATATTCAGCAAAATCAGAATAAACTATAACTCATTTAATCTTGTTTTAATTACAAAGATAACAAAAAGTAACTAATTATAATAACGAAGATTTTATGAAAGATATTGTTCTTTTGGGTGCCACCGGTTATGTAGGCCGCGCACTCCTGAATGAAGCCCTTGAAAGAGGCGAGAAAGTAACGGCGATAGTCCGTAACGCCGACAAACTGAAAGATGTCATTAACCCGAACCTTACGGTTGTGGAAGGAGACGTGACCGATCCTGCCGTGATCGTGAAATACGCAAAAGGCAAAGATGCGATCATTAGCGCCTATAATCCGGGATGGGCCAATCCCAATCTATACGAGGATACATTGAAGAACTATCCGAAGATCCTCGAAGGAGCAAAAGAGTCAGGTGTGCCTCGTCTGCTCATCGTCGGTGGTGCAGGAACACTGTTCGTTAAACCGGGACTCCGTCTGGTCGATACCGGAACGCTTCCCGAATCCTGGATTCCCGGAGTAAAGTCTCTCGGCGAGTTCTATCTCAACACGCTGACGAAGGAGAACGATATCGACTGGGTATTCCTTTCTCCGGCAGCAAACCTCGGAAATCTTGAATATGGAAAACGAACCGGTAAGTACCGTGTCGGCAAGGATGATCTCCTCGTTGATGAAAAGGGCGACAGCTTTATCTCTGTGGAGGACTACGCAGTCGCTATGATCGACGAGCTTGAGAATCCCAGACACCATAAGGAACGTTTCACGGTAGCTTATTGATTATGGAAAAGGCCTTTGATTTCTTACGGGAAAACAAAGACGTTGCATTCGGGACGGTTGAGAACAGCCGTCCCAATCTGCGCGTCTTTCAGGTGATGCTCATTAAGGGACATACCCTTTATTTCGCAACCTCTCCACGGAAGGATGTTTACCGTCAACTGCAGAAAAATCCCGCTGTCGAGATTCTCGGCATGAAGGGAAACATATCGGTGAGGATGAGCGGAAATGTGGAATTTGATGTTCCGGTCGATATTCAAAAGGAGATCTACGATACGAACTCCATCCTGTCCGATCTTTACCCGAGCTATGATGCGATGGTATACTGTAGCCTTGAAGTTAAGTCAATCGATTATTACGATCTCACCCCGCGCCCGCCGAAGCTTGAACATTACGACCTATGACAAGAGAAGAGCGTCTAAACAAACTGATAGAAAGACTGAAAGAAGAAAGACCGGAATATTCGAATCTGTCTATTCCGGTCGCTTTCTCTGAAAAGCAAAGGCTTTTCAGGGCACTGATGAATGTCTGTTCTCCTGAGCCTATCGACAGTGAATGGCTGCAGCTTCAGGATGAGGAACTGCAGGAGCAACTTGCTGAGAAAGGTGTCGTCGATATAAACACGCTGCCCCGGAAAGGAAAATATGTTTTATGGCAGGGTGACATCACACGCCTTAATGCCGATGCAATCGTAAATGCGGCAAACTCCCGTATGCTTGGCTGTTTCGTTCCCTTGCACGGATGTATTGATAATGCGATCCATTCGGCAGCAGGGGTGCAGCTTCGACTGGCATGTGACGAACTCATGGAGCGTAGCGGCGTTCCTGAGCCGACAGGAAAGGCTGAGATTACTCCGGCATTTAACCTCCCTTCAAAATATGTGATTCATACGGTCGGCCCGATTGTCTATACCATAGAACCCACACAGAAAGACAGGTATTTACTTGAATCATGCTACCGGAGTTGCCTTGAATGCGCAGAGACCAACGGATTGAACTCAATAGCATTCTGCTGCATATCTACCGGTGAGTTCCATTATCCCAATAGGGATGCTGCGGAAGTGGCTTTGAAAGCCGTAGACAGATATTTCAAGGAGCATGCTGACTCGAAGATAGACACGGTGGTGTTCAATGTCTTTAAGGATGTGGATTACGCTATTTACAAACAATTGCTGAATTATGAGTGAAAAGACCTTGAATGAGAGAATAAATGAAGCCCGTCAAAAGATAATGGAAGCCGATGCAGTTCTTATCGGTGCCGGCGCAGGTCTGTCTGCAGCAGCGGGAATTGATTATGCCGGGCCCGAATTCCGGAAGGAGTTTGCCGATTACATTAAAAAATATGGCTTCAAGGATCTGTATTCCTCCGGGTTTTTTGATTTCCCGACGGAGGAAGAACGTTGGACGCGCTGGGCTCGCCATATCCGTTTTACCCTTCTGAGCCGCGACGGCATGCCATTATACAAAGACCTTTTACGTCTGGTGGAAGGAAAGGACTATTTTGTGATCACGACAAATGTAGACGAGCAGTTCAGAAAGGCTGGATTTCCGACCGATCGACTTTTTGAAGTGCAGGGTGTTTATGGCAGGATGCAGTGCTCTGTGGCATGTCATGACAAGACGTATGACGATACAGAGACAGTCAGGGAGATCAATGCCCATGCCCATGGCATGACGGTGGACTCGCAGTATGTGCCGGTCTGTCCGGTATGCGGAGGCACGATGGACGTCAACCTCAGGATCAACAGGTTTTTCGTAGAGGATAAACGTTGGCATCAGGCAGCGGAGCGATATGAAGACTTTGTAAACAGGCACATCGGTTCCCGTTTGGTCTTGCTTGAATTAGGAGTAGGTATGAATACTCCCGGAATCATCCGCTATCCGTTTGAGAGAATTGTCTATACTGACAGAGAGGCAACTTTGATACGGTTGAACGACAGTTGGCCTCATGGAGCAAGAGAAATCGCCGACCGCACCATATCTTTCCCCGAAGATATGAATATCATCATTCCGAAATTATTTTTCTCTACATCGGTCCGGTGATGTGAAATCTATTGGCCTCGATCATGTTGACGAAATAAGATTTCTTTTCTTTTTCCATAATTCTTGTGTGTTTTAGATAGTCGTTTAGGAAAACGGTTTTCATCCCGTTTTCTGTAAATATAACGCTTCGTGTAGGAACCCGGATTATTAAGGAAGTGTAAAGAAAATTAGAATTATGAAAAATCGGGTGGATTGATTCAGTAAAGGAAGTCGAAGAGCCGGAGGGGAATCATTGAAATAATTACTGTGCGATAGTCCTTACGGTAGGACATAGCTCTTTCATTTAAGTCGGCTATTCATCACGCAGAGTCATCCGGGCTCTGGTGCGTCTTCTTAAAATGAAATGAACCGGGAGATACTGTAAGTCGGAGCGCACGCAGAGTGGCAGAGAGCGCAGGGATATTTTTTATTTGCAATATTGACTGATGTTTATTAATTTTGCAAAAGATGACAGATATGACACAGTTGGCTTTTATTCAGATGTTCATGCTCGTTTCTCTACCGATAGATGTTAACGATAACAGAAGACATGTACATGTCTTTCGCAAAGGAGGACGGCATCTGCATTCCGAAGCTAAGATATGGATTGAGAAAAATGGCGTTCCTTGTGTCGAGATAGCAGAATCCTTCCTTAGTCCCAAAGAAAATGTCGGTTGCAAAACGTGAGCAATGGATGATTCTTGATGATCAATATTTTACGTTTGCCACCATGAGTAAGGTATATTCCGTCTCTGATCTGCTACGATTATGACCTTTTATGTCGGTCGGAATGGTAAGGAATTCAGGCACAAGACCGTCTTTTCTCTGACATTAGCGTGAACGTGCAGAAGGGGCGAAGAAGGGAAGTTTAGTCTTGTGGCACGACGCAATAAATCGGACAGGCTTTTGATCCTTCGTAAAGATAGTCAGGAGCCTGGCGGCAGCGCGCCCCGATTCTGCGGTTGGTGAAAGAGAAGTATGTGTTGTCGGGAGTGGGCACGTCTTCTTCTTTCCTGAGTGCATATTTCACGAGATATTGTATATACTCCCTGTCTTCCGTGTCGGGAATGTTATCGATGTTGTCAAAGATTATTGAGCGGTTGTCTAGTGCAATTCTGCAAAGTTGTGGGTAGTCAATCGGAGTGGAAAGATCTATGTACAGGGCATTGTTTTCTTCTGCCACCTTACGGACATCGATTTCATGTCGGGGGTCGATAAGCAATACGGGAACATTGCCGTCGTTAAATTGCTTTTTAAAATCTTTTTCAACGGGGTAAACGACCTCTACGGCTCTTTCTATCTGAGCGTTAAGTTCTTCAGGATTCAGTATAGACATATCTATAGTGTTAATTTTAGTTGTACAAATAAACGTGCAGTCACGTGTACAAAGTTAAACAATACAGAACGATTCTCCAAGGATTTGGTGTGAAATATTATTTCTCACTTTTGCATGGCTATTTCCCTGGACTCTTTGATTATACCCTTTATGGCTGAGGTGAGGTCGCCGATGAAAAGCGACTTCTTGGCAGGGAAGAAACCGACGTTACGGTAAACCCTCGAATACATCTCATAATCCTTTTCATGATCGGCACTGAAGAAGGCATAGGTGTCACGTATCATTTCGGGTGTAACCCAGTTGAGGTCGTCGAGGGTGACGGTGGGGTTTATAACTATCTTCTTTTGACGTTTGTATTCCATAAGGATAGTGGCGATGTTCCCTATGCCGATGACCCATTCGGGACGCTCTTTTCTGATTACCTCCCTTATAAACTCCTTTGGGTCTTTCTTATGGAAGTCATTGCTCGAATATACCTTATCGCCAATCTTCAGGCATTCGTCTTCCTCAAACATTTCAGAGATAATGAATCCTGTCTGGTCTTCCAATGAGGGATTCCTGACATCCCAATAAGGGAGGAAGGATATTATGCCGGTCGTCTTATGATCCATTTGTATCGTGGTGTTTATTGATTGTAGGGCTTTAAGCCTCTCGTGTTTATAAATAATAAACAAGGTCCAAAAATTTAGTCGCTTATGAATATTTAACATTTGTCTTTGTTGTGGTATGCTCGATGCATGGACCTCATGTTTTCAATCAAGTGTGAGGATTGTTAAAGTCTGTTTCTGCGCTAAATTTTATGCATTCTTTTAGTATATATATGAATAATCAGTAACACTAAAGGAAATGATGAAACAGAGTGTAATAATCTTCACCGGACTGCATCATTTTAAGCCAATAGGTAAGACCACTCCTAAAGGCTATTATGATGAGGAGGCTCTTAAGGAAGTAGTAAATAAGTGGTTCAAATCCGATAAGTTTGATGTTCATATCATAGACTTTCCAAAATGCCGTAGTTTCTACAACTTTGAGGAGATATGGAAAGAGGTCAGACTGCCTATATTGATTGGCTATAGAGATGGTGCCAACTACATTGAGCCAATCAAAAACTTCAAACGAAAATACCTCATCTCTCCTTCAGTCTATAACGGCTATAACGATAATTTCGATAAATCTCCAGTGATAGATGAATATGACGAAGAAAACACCATATGTCTTTTTGGAGGTGATGAAAAGAGCGTAAAGAATGCCCATCTTTATGAATCGCGCTATCCTTATACTCGTTACGACCTTGCGGACGGTAAGTTGGATCTATGCAATGGAATAGATATTGCGATGATATTTGAGACAATGCGAATTATTGCTAAACGTTAGCATTGGTAGAATAAAAAGAGAACACCGTTTTGTGGCGGTGTTCTTGTTTTTATCAGAAGTATAATTGCCTTATACTTCGATAATATGCGTTAGAAGTGATTTATCCTTTAGATAGTCGGGTTTTTCCTTACACCTTGCCGCTATCATCATTTTATCGAATGGGATGGCATCGCCAAATGGGAGAATTGAATAACCGCACATGTCGGAATCATCTCTTTTCAGTGATTGCCACACCATTGTCTGTAAATCTTCGGTGTCTTTTCCTGCATTTATGCAGTCGATGTTGTCAAACAGCAGGCCATCAGAAACGCACTTTCCGTCACTTATGTATTGTCCTAAATGCTGACCTATCCGGTTGAAATCGCCATCTTTACAATCAGCCAAATCAAATTTTTTCAGATACAGATCGGGCAATGCTCCCTCTATCTCCTCCAAAGGCATCTCATTGTTTGGGTCAACTATCAGAACGGACAGCCTTTCCTTTTGAGGACTTCTAATATTTCGTGTCGTTTCTCAATCCCTCGGTCCATTTTGCCGTTGAAGTATTCGCTAACATCCAGTTAGTCTAATACGCTCATGGTTATTTGGCTTTAAGTGTTAGTATATATAACAAGAATCATATGGAAATTTAGTCTACAAAATGTAAAATATATGTGCCCTTATCTTTACAGGTTTTTCTTTTCCTTGATCCGATTCTGGAATTTCTCCATCATCTCATCAAAGAGATAGGCATTAGGTGTGTGCAATGTATGGCGGCGAAGCGTATCCCTAAAAGCCTTGAAGTTATCATCCTTCTCAACCTTCTCTTTATATTCCTCGTCAGAAAGGAAATCATATAGTTCTTTATATGTGACAATGCGGAATTTATCGTTCAGTCTGCTTGCATCCGGAACATTATAGTTAGGTGTCAAAATAAAATAATACGGTTTAGGTCCTTGACACTTTGTTTTCGACTTCGACTCTTCTATGATCGACTCTATGAAATTTACATATCGGTCAAGTTGGGTCATGTCCTTGGCGTCAGATGACTTTGAATTGATGCCTGATTTGATTTTGTTTTCTATGACAATGATATTGCCTTTGTCCTTGATCAAAAGATCGATTCGGCCACCTCCCGGTCTGCAGGCATGATCCCACCTCTCAGCTTCGATTCTTGCATCCGCTTCTCTCTCTACAGAGTATTCGTCAGAAAGAGCAATTCCCAAACGATTTAAAAAGAAGTCCTTCCATAACTCCTTATATTGCTGCTGCATCATGAAATACGCCAAGGCATTCGAGATACGATTTTCATCGTTCTGAATCTGACATATTTCAAAAAGATTTGGTTTCCTTTCTATCTGATCCTTGAGGATATTTACTTTCCAATCCCTGTCAGAAGTCCACAGTTCATCATTGTTAACGATTTCTGTTAAGACTTTCTCATAATCCTTTCGTTGGTTTTCATTATCGACTCCTTTGTCTTTGCCATCCGGGTAGATGTAGCTTTTCAGGGACGTGGATGGAAATTTATATCCTTCCAGCACCACATATATTTTATCTGGAGATTGCTTTTCTGCAACCTCATCATCCTTGCCGTATTGTATGAAAATTCGCTTGCTGCCTTCTGGGATGAAGACATCTCCGGCTTTAGCCTTATATGTCACGAAGATGGTCTGTTGCTCTGCATCGTTGAATATTTCATTCAAAGGTACACCTCCGTATGTTATATTTTCATCTTGTATCAGTTTAATCTGATTCTTAAAAATCAGGTTGTCAGGTGTTTCCTGATATTTTATATATGGCTTATCAACTCCCTCCACAGATTCAAGATTCTTGGCCATACCTATAACTTCCACCACATTCCTGCCGACTGACTTTACCATCAGCATGGTTCCGATTTTGCCTGAATGCTTTTTATCAAAGTTGCCATAGGCATTAAGATAGAGATAGTGGTTGCCGTTGTCAGCCTGAAAAAGGTTTATGATCTCATGTCCAAGGTTAGATGTCAGATAGTTGCCGACAAACATACGGTTGACGGCTATTCCAGACTTTAAGGTGTTTGACTTTCTTGTCATATTGTTATCTGTTTATACTTATAAAGTTAACTTTATTCTACGATTTATGCAAAAATGGCAGGTCGTAAGTTGATTGGAATTCGTTAGATTCGTGATTTTTCCTTGTCATATCAATTGCATCTTTTCATGGCAGCCAATAACTATCCCATTAGTGTGTCGATGTAGTCGGATACACTTTGGAGGCAGCGTGGGGCTGTCGGTCAAAAAAAATATTGCACACCGGATGCAATCGATATTTTTCATTTAGGTGCCCGTGGTGGGTGCCAAGGAAAGAAGAACGGTTCTCATCACTTCCCGCTGCCTCCGCAGCCGAATTGCCAAGGTGATGTAATCTTCCCTGCCGGTCGGGGTATGGATCCCGATCGGTTTTGCGATGCAAAATTACATCAAATTTTACAAAATATCAAGACAAAGGTGTAGGATTTTATTCTACACTTTCGCTTTCGACCTGTTGTGGAAGGGTTAGAAGGTCTATGAGGTGAAGTTTTCTTTTCCCTGACCGCAGAGGTGGACTGGCATATTGGTGCGGAAATCATTCAGTAAATGAACCCGAATAGCCAGAGGGGAATCTTATTGCCGAGTCCTACGGGAATGTCATCTGCTGCAATAAAACTATCTGGAATATCCTTTATCTGAGCGAAACTTTTCCTTGCTCCTCCTACTTCAAACAGATAGCGTCGGTCTACCAATAAATCTCCTTCTTTTGGGTATGCCGTCTCATGTGAATGGGCCATCATGGAGGCGAGGAATGTCTCGCGGAGCTTTCCCTTATCGGCTTGTCCGAGGGCGTTGATGATGGAGGGATTGTCGAAAATCACCTTTTGAGGTTTTGCCATCGACTTGGGATTGCGCTCTCCGTTGAAGTATAGCAGCCGCAATATCTGTGAGCGCTCAAGCAAAGAAAGGATTTTTATAAGCTGATTCGGTGTCACCCCTAACATTTCCGACGTCAGTTTGGCATTAAGTGGTGATGGGGTCTGGGTGGCTATGATTGTGAGCAGATGTTTTGCTTTCAGCAAAGTGGCGTATTCCACATTGTCGACTGCCGGAATATCGTAGTCGATTACGCTTGTGATCATATTGTTGACCCTTATGAGATAGTCGGTTTCTGTTTCTGTAGTATAGAAAGGATAGAAACCATGTCTGAGATATTTATGGAAGAGCGGGAGCACATCAATCCGTGCCGCTATTTCCGAGGCAATACGCATATGGTCGTACAATATGTCCTGCAGACTGTATGGTTGTAACTTTATCCCCTGGAATTCAAGAAATTCGCGGAAGGATAGACCCCGCATGTCATATAGCAGGCAGCGTCGAGAGAGATCGGCGATGGAATGGTCGATGATCAGCAGGGAACTTCCAGTGAAGGCAACCTTGATATTGGGAAAGAAATCATATAGATTCTTCATTTGTCGTTCCCATCCCGGCATTCGATGCACTTCGTCGATAAATAGATGTGTGATCCCTTCCGCTTCTGCCATGTCGCCGAGGTCAGTCAGGGTATGGCTGGCAAACCATATGTCGTCGAGCGAGACATACAGGGCTTTTGACGTGTCGGGGAAGGAAAGTTTGATGCGTTGAAGCAGAAGAGTAGTCTTGCCTACGCCGCGTGCGCCTTTTATTCCGACGAGGCGTGTATCCCAGGATATCCTGTGATATATTTCCCGAACATGTTTAGTTGAGGTGAGTTTTAGAAGACGAATATATTTGCGTTTGAGGGTTTCCATAAGTCAAAAAGATTTAGACCGCAAAGATAATAAAAAAATGATTATTGCAATGATCATTTTGCGAAAATAATTATTGTAATAATCATTTTGCATAAGTCATCATTGCAATAATCATTGGATGCTGATAAATCTTCAGATTAAAAGCAACTCAAGGATGAGTCCGCGGAGGATACATCCTTGAGTTGCTTTTGTAAAATGAGGTGTTATTTGCCGAGGTAATCGTAGCCGTCGTTCAGCTCCGGGGAGAGGTGTGGAGGGGCTTTATTAAAAAAGAAAAAGAACAACCAGGAAGATGTCCCCGGTTGCTCTTTTTTGTTTTTGAATTCTGATATCAATCACATTTCGAGTTCCACTATATATTTCACCAAACCGTCATCAGCAACGAGTTTTGATTTGTCTCCGACAAAGTCATACTCTTCTCCATTGCTGAATTTAACGGCTATATTATATTCTTTGCCTTTGACCTCACCCGAGAATGTTCCTTTGAGAGATGAGTTCTCCATCTTAAGCTCACAGGTGCCGTTGGGGTAGAAAGTAATCTCACACCAGATTCCGGAGTCATTGTTAACTCGGGTTCTCTCACCTATGTAGCAGTCCCCCTCGGATGCCGGTACATATTTGATTGATCCTGCGGCTAACTCGTCGGATGTTGCACCATCAGGTTGAATTTCGTCTTGTTGAGTTGAAGAGGCTGCTTTTTCGATTGTAATGGTATCTGCGGTAGTGGAATCCGCATTGTCTTCCTTCTGAGCTGATTTTCCGCATGATGTGAATGCGGTGCTTAGGAGGATCATTGCTCCTAAAATAAAATTGGTCGCTTTCATTCTTCTTGTATTTAAATCTATGTATAGAAGTTGTTTAGACTTATTTTTATATTAACTCAACTTTAGCAAGCGGATAATAATCTCCTGCAAAGGTGCAAAGAGTCAATGCAAAGTCAGTAATTTTTATCCGGCGCTATATTTAATTGTTGTGATGGATTTTTCGCGTATATGAGAAGAATTTATTCCCACCGAACCGATTCTCATTTCTGGATTATCTGTACTTTGGAGGGAATCCTGCTTAACAGCCAGAAAGGATAACGGATAAGGATAATCAGTACCCTATCTAATCCTGAAAAAACTTGATTAAAAGTTTTTTCAGGATTAGACGTTTTATCAGTATAGTTCAAATGGAGAGAATATATTCATCCAGTCCTTTATCCAAGCCGCAGCGCTATATTTCTGGCTATTAGTGAAAGCTTTAGATGCTAATAAAGCACCTTTCTTTGAAAATACAAAAAGTTTCATTCCATTAGGAGTGTTATTTGCAAATAGAAGTCTTCCTTCCGCTCCGTATCCTTGAAAGGAATCATATACAGCAGATACAAGTTTTGTTCCATCATAGGAGTATGCTCCAAATTTGCCATTCTTTTTTATAACAATTATATTATTTAGCCATACAGAATCCCATGCAGTAGCGGGGAGGATGGTCTTTCCTGCCTTGTTAACAAGATATCGTTTGCCCGCAGAGTTAGTTTTCCAATAGAATCTACCATATTCTTTTTCTACCACAAGAGGAACTTTATTTGCGTATACTCCAGGCAATTCCTCTTTTTTCTTTTCCGGAAGAGTCTCCTTTTGCTTTTTTTCCTCCTCCAATTGCTTTTTTGCCTCCTCCAAGGATTCATTTGCTAATTTTTTAACAACTGAATTCTCATTTACTTTTATTTTATTTTTGTTATAACCAAACCTATCCATAAATTTTAATTTGGTTGTATCAGAAGCAAACTCAATAAATTCAAATACTGTAAAATGAAATGTAGTATCAAGTGTAGTACCTCTAATTGCTTCCTTAAGAGAGTCTGGTATGTGTATTGCGTGACATTTAAAGTCACTAAATGCATTATTCCCTATATACTCAACGCCATCTGGAATATAAAGATAAGGTATGGTTGCATAATAGAAAGCATTCTCTCCGATAGATTTTAGCGTTTCAGGCAATGTTATATTGTCAATGGTACAATTGGAAAAAGCATTATCGGCTATTCCTACAACAGTATAAGTTTTACCGTCAATCGTTACTTCTGAAGGAATTGTCAACTCTTTGACTGGAAGGCTGCGAGAAGTATAATCGGCAGCTACAGTTGCCGTGTTATCGCTATCATTCGTGTTATATTTTAATGGAACACTAGCAAAGAGTCGTACAGCACATAGCAGCAAAGCTAAACTTACAAGTAGACTTTTCATTTTTTTTATTATTAAATGTTAATAAGTAGTTGTATCTTAGAAATTCAGATTGATATATAAATTATATGCCAATCCTGAAATCTTTGTGGCAAAGAGTAGAAATCAGTGGCAGTGGAAGGTTGATTCTTATCCGCCAAACGACTTGCGGCCGGATAATGGGCAATTTTTTCAGCCTTACTCCATAAAAGAGAAAAACTGAACTTCCCACTTTTCCCGATTCTCCACAGGAAGTAGTCAAGGAGCCCGAACTGAGTGTTGCATACAATTGTCGGCATCTTCCATATCCTACTATTGGGATCCGGAGAGTTAACCAGACAATCTAATATCGACGTCATGTTTCTTACGTAGCAGACCATATCCTTTTGACGTCGGCTTGCCATGTTAAGCTTTTTTAGTAAAGGTCCCTGAAGCTCGTATGCAATCCTGTCGAATATCGGGAAACCCAACACATTCTCTGGAGTATGATGATTCTCCAAAAGGAAAAAGAAGTATTTTGAAATCAATGATTCCGCACCATGTTTTTGGGGTACGGCCGAGCCATTCTCTTCTTTGACGTCAGTAATTCCGAATTTAGCGGTTGGGGAAAACAGGTTTTGATATATAGGATTTTGATATGCAGTATTAGGATTTAAACTACATTCTTTAACAAAATCTTCAACCTTTTTTACCAACTCACTGTCCGTATGATTTCCCATACTGTCGACACACAAGTTCCAGATTCTCTCAGTGAGTTCTGCGAGTCCAAATTCTGCAAAGCGATTTAAATTCGTAGTGTAGAATAGATCAATTAATGCGAGTCTTCTCGCAATATCTACCTTTTGGAGTCCATTAGTAGAGAACAACTGATATGCGCTATTGATAATATCAAATTGAGTGGAGTATCCTGTATCTTGATTCAGTTTAGATTCCTCTCTAATTGAAGTCAATCCTTCCTCAGCCGGACACGTCCCCTCGCGCCCCGCATTATTTAGCATATCAGCAATACATCCATTGATGACTGCCGCAGAAATATCAATCTTTTGCAGTTTTAAATTAGACATATCGTACATACATAATGTAAATTATTTTTTTGTTCCGATCACTCCCCTCTTATCGGATGTTTGTAGATTTGAAATGTGAGGGAATAAGCCCGCTACTGGGAGCTTCACATTCGGTTATTGTTTAGATTTATGAGTTTGCAAAGTTAATAGTTTTTATAAATAACACGTTTTTTTGTATATGATAGGTATTTCACAAAAGTGTGAATTAATATTCACATTATGCTGTCGGGAGGATACCGGCAATTTGAGTGTTCGGTGTTGGTTAGCGTTCCTAATTGGTTATTAATTTGATGTAAGGTAGTGGAGAAGCAAGCGAAGAAGTCCTTGTGCATGGCTATGCTTAAGCGGAAGAGGAGGTCGGTGTCGATGCAGGGGCGGGAGAATATGTCGTAGATGTTGCGTCGGTCGCAGTGTATCTTGCGGCTGAGCCAGGAGACGGTGCGCTCCTGACGCCGGAGTTCCTCCTCGATTATCTTTCCTATATGTATTGACTCGAATTCGTGATTCTTCCTTGTCATATCAATTGCATCTTTTTTCTTGTCAGCCTGCTACTTCCCCATTAGTGTGTCGATTTAGATCAATACACTTTGGAGACAGCGTGGGGCTGTCGGTCAAAAAAATATTGCACACCGGATGCAATTGATATTTTCATTTAGGTGTCTTTGTTGGGAGACACCAAGGAAAGAAGAGCGGTTCTCATCACTTCCTGCTGCCTAAGCAGCCGAATTGCCGGGGTGATGTAATCTTCCCTGCCGGTCGGGAATTAGGATCCAACCGGTTTTGCACTGCAAAATTACATCAAATTACGCAAAACTCCAAGACAAAAGTGTGTAATTCTATTACACACTTTCGCTTTCAACTTGCCAATTTATTTTTTATTCGTTGGCTATTATATCCTTGTCGGAGCAGGCGCAATGTTCAGTCTCCGCCTCTACGGCTACCCCTTCCACCGCCTGAAGGGCTTCCTCAAGCCGCTTCATGTCGATGGACTCCGGGACGGCATCTATCGAAAGCCTGAAACTCTCCGAAAGCAGGCTCCATGTAGACCAGCCGATCATGATGGCTATCGCTATACCGATAATCGGGTCGATGAAATACCAATCTGTGAAGTGGATGACGATTCCGGCTACGACCACTCCGACAGATACGAGCGTGTCGGCAAGCATATGGCGTAAGCTCCCTTGACGTTCAGGTCTTTCTCCTTATCCTTCAGGAAAAGCCATGTCGTAATACCGTTGACTATCACGCCGGCTCCCGCTACCCATGCTATGGCGTCGCCTACGTTGAGCGCTATTCTTTTTAATATTTAAGTTCGAAGCCTCACTTAAGGGTTATCGGGTTAAATGGGGGTAGAGCTGATATAACCCTCAACTTAAGCTTACGAAAGTTGAATTCTATTAATATAGCAATCCGCATGTCAATATGAAGGCACGCCGACGATGTTTGCAACCCGGTTGCATTTTTGCAATCTTGCCAAATACAGAAATAGCCGTCATCGCGATTCTTGATTGAAACGTGATGACGGCTTTCTATTTATCTATAACTTAAAACGTCCAACGTAAAACGTCCAACTTACAACGCTGCAAGCGCAGTCTGAGCTATCTGCTCCGGCGTCAGGCCGCATTCCTTCTGGAGGGCGGAGTAGTCGTAGCGGTTGAGGAACTTCTTCGGAAGTCCGAGGTTGACGACCTTCACGGGTGCCTCGCCCAGATATGACGCTACCTTCTGGCCGTAGCCGCCGTCTATGATGCCGTCTTCCGCCGTGATCACCACGCTGTAGTCCTTGAGCGAGTCAAGTGTCGCGGTATCGAGTGTAGAAAGCTCACGCGGATTGATGAGGGTGGCGTTGACTCCCTGCTCGGCAAGCATATCTGCGGCCAAAGACATATAGGTGAACATCGACCCAGCGCCAATCAATGCTACCTTCTCTCCGCGGCGGACGATGTCGTATTCCGCCTTCGAATAGTCATCGAGTATCTGGATCTCCTTGTTGGAAACTGCTGAAGAACCCGGTGTGCGGACTACCACCGCTAACTTGTCCTGCTTTACAGACCAGTCAAGCATAGCCTCGAACTCCTCCTTGCATGTAGGTGCGAGATATAGGAGGTTAGGTATGTTGGAGAGCAGTGCTATGTCGAAGAACCCGAGGTGGGTCTCGTCGTTCATGCCGAACATGGAGCCGTAGAAGACCACGAATGTAGCTGCCTGCTTGTTGAGCGCGATGTCCTGGCTGAACTGGTCGAATGCCCTCTGAAGGAAACTGCTGACGAATCCTACTACGGGACGCATACCTCCCTTCGCAAGTCCGCTGGCAACGTCGACTGCCGACTGCTCGGCGATACCTACATCGACAAACTGCTTACCGGCTTCAAGACGGCGAGCCTTGTCGAAGCCGAGCACTCCCGGAGTTCCGGCGGTGATGGTCACAACCCTGCCGTCTTCCTTCATCTTCGCGAGCATCTTCCTGGCGAAGACTTCGCTGTAGTCTTCAGGACCATCCTTCGGTCCCTCATAGCGCGGCGCGCCGGTCTTGGGATCGAACGGGCCGGAGAAGTGGAAATCCTCCTTGTCTTCCTCTGCTACCTTAAGGCCCATACCCTTTTCAGTATTGATGTGTACCACCACAGGATAGTTGATGCCCTTTACCGACTGGAACATCTCGATAAGGCTCTTGAGGTCGTTGCCGTATTTCACGTAGCGGTAGGCGTAGCCCATCGAGCGGAAGAGGTTGGGCTCCCCCTCGCCGTTGGTGTTCCGGAGAAGGCGCAGGTCGGCGTATATGCCGCCGTGATTCTCGGCGATGCTCATCTGGTTGTCGTTGACGACTACGATGAAGTTGGAGCCGAGTGTCGCGCCATAGTCAAGACCCTCGAAAGCGACACCGCCGCTCAGCGAACCGTCGCCGATCACTGCCACCACGTTCTCCTTGTCTCCCTTCAGGTCACGCGCCTTTGCGAGTCCCGCTGCGAGAGCAACGGCTGAAGACGTATGTCCGAGAGAATAGAGATCGTACGGGCTTTCATCGGGATTGGTGTAGCCGGTCACGTCATCATAATGTGCCGGGTCGGTGAACGCCTGCATTCGGCCCGTGATCATCTTGTGGGGGTATGTCTGGTGGGATACATCGAAGACAATCTTATCTTCAGGTGTGTCGAAGACGTAGTGGAGCGCTATGACAGCCTCCACCATACCGAGGTTCGGACCTACATGGCCGCCATGTACGGAGAGTTTCTCGATAAGTGTGCCGCGGAGTTCGGCGGCCAGCTGTTTCAGTTCCGGAAGACTCATCTTGCGGATGTCTGCCGGAGATTTTATTTCTGAGAGATCAATGTTATTTTCCATAAGTGTTTTAAATGTTTATTTGTAAATAAAACGCCATTTGTCGTATATGTGTTTGAATCCGATTCGGGATTTCTTATACCAATATTACGGAATCTGTACCCAATTTCCGCATCCGGATTATAATTATAGATATGGGTAGGCGGTTTCCTAACCGCCTCCGAGCCGTAGTTCCTACGCTATACCGATTGTCGCTATCTTATTCTTGCGCGCGGCGGTTGGGACTTGCTTTAGCTTGGGCGTAGCCAAACCGCCTACCCATATCTGAGTAAACCGACCCGTGGCGTGAGGCGTTATATCACTGATATCAACTTAAGCAAGTCCAATTCAAGGGCTATGGCGTAAATCCGATATAACCCATAACCGTTAACCCATTAACCCTTAAGTTGAGCTTGCGAAACTTAAATATAAAAAGAAAATGGTAAGACTAAATGTATCAATGATTGTAGAGACGAGCGAGAACCGCGATAAGCTCGTCGAGAAAGCGACTGAACTTGTGGAATTCTCGCTTCGTGACAAAGGTTGCATCGGTTACGACCTTTATAAGTCGACGACCAACGACGACCGTTATCTCATTATGGAGACATGGGCTTCGGAAGAAGACCTGAAGGCGCATATGGCTTCCGACCACTTCAAGCGTCTTGTCCCCGAGATTGAGAAGTACTCCACCATGACCCTCGAGAAGTTCGACTTCTAAATGAGGTTGGTGATTCAACGGGTCAGCGAGGCTTCGGTGACCATAGACGGGGAGCTTTTCAGCAGCATCGGCACAGGACTGATGGTGCTCGTAGGAATAGCGGAGGGCGACACTCCGGCCGATGTGGAGTGGCTGGCGGCCAAGACCGCCTCGATGCGGATATTCCCTGATGAAAACGGGGTGATGAACCGATCGGTACTTGATGTCGGTGGAGACGTATTGGCCGTAAGCCAGTTCACTCTCATGGCATCAACGAAGAAAGGCAACCGTCCGAGCTACATACATGCCGCAGTCCATGAACTTGCAGTGCCGATGTATGAACTCTACTGCCGTAAGCTGTCACAGCTTTTAGGCCGAGAGGTAAAGACAGGTGTTTTCGGCGCCGACATGAAGGTAGCTTTAATCAACGACGGCCCCGTGACGATCATTATCGACTCAAGACTCAGGGAGTGATTCTTTTGTGAATCACTCCCTGTTACATATTACCATTAGTTGTCGGTTTTAATAATGATAAATCAGTCTTTAAGGCATCCTATTGGCACAATCCAGATACCGTCTTTCCTTTTGAATGCGTAAGGCCCTACAGCGGTAAGCACCATAAGGAATGCTGGTTTTCCCATCTTTTGCTCATCGATCTTAGACGCAAGCTTGGTAAGCGTCTCAGCCGCGTGTTCGATTGCATTATCACCCCCTAATTTGATTTCGACAAGTCCGTAAGAGCCGTTGCGTAGGTGTATCACCGCATCGCATTCCAGACCTGTTTTATCTCGGTAATGGTAGACGTTCCCGTCCAGGGCCTCGGCATAGATGCGGAGATCCCTTACGCATAGGGACTCGAAGATGAGTCCGAATGTCTTCAGATCGTTGATCAAATCGTTTGGTCCGAGCCCAAGTGAGGCCACTGCAATTGACGGATCTGTGAAATATCTGGTATCGGCTGTTCGTATTGCTGTTTTTGACTTAAGATTTGGATTCCATGAAGGCATATCTTCAATTACGAAGATTTCTTTTAGTGCTTTTAGATATGCATGGAGGGTATTGATTGAGATGCCGGAGGCAATCGTAGGGGATATGTCGTCAAGTATGACTGTGGCAGGAGTCTGTGTTCCCTGAATACGAGCATACGATCGCAATATTTTTCTGACCATCTCGGAATCATTTAATTGCTTTTCAGTACGCCCCACATCTCTTTTTACGATTGCATCGGTGTAATTCACGCTGACCCTGAGAGATGCCCTTTCATTGAGAGGGATGGCCGCTGGCCATCCACCCCGACATGTGAGATATGCTATTCTTTCCAAGGGATAATCATTTGTGCTAAATTGATTAGAGTCTCCTTCAAAAATCCTTTTCAAACTGATTTCTCCCGAAGAATCGCCTGATTCCCATAAGGACATTGTCCGCATGGTAAGCCAAGCGTATCTTCCGGTCCCACTATGATATATATCTTCGGAGGAGGGTGGTACTGCAGATCCGGTAAGGATAAACTGACCGGTTTCTCCCCTGCGGTCAACTTCAGCCCGCACGGCATCCCAGATCTGAGGAGCTATTTGCCACTCATCAATAAGTCTCGGGGTCTCACCATTTAGGATTATCGAAGGATTGATCTGCAATAATTCGACATACTGCTGTCTTGTCTGGGGATCTGCAAGAAGTATCTTACTATGCGATTGTTGTTCCGCAGTAGTGGTTTTGCCACACCATTTAGGACCTTCTATCAACACGGCCCCCATTTCTTCAAGTCTATATTCAAGAAGTTTGTCAACTATTCTTTTTCGATATTTGTGCATAATATATAGATTAGACGGCAAATTTAATACTAAAAATTTGATTATGCAATATTTATGAAAATTATTTGTGAGAGTTGGATGTATTTCATTGTGAGAGTTGGCCGGTTTTCATTGTGAGAGTTGGCCGGTTTTCATTGTGAGAGTTGGCCGTGTTTCATTGTATGAGATGCCTGAATGGGATAATTGATTAATATGCAGGCATATAAAAATTAATTTATCGCAATTTGCGATAAATTGCGATAAATTGCGATAAATTTTTAATGTTGTTTCTTGGGGCTGCTTATCATCTCTTGAAAGCTATCGTTACGGATATATCCTTTTGTTCTGCCGTTAAGGGCTATTTCCTTAAGGAACAGCTTTCTTGTTAAGTCTTTAAGGTCAGACTTAGCGGTACCCGAACTTACTCCGAAACGACTCATTACATCTACTGAAGACATGATTTCATCCGGATTCTCAATGAATCGATTAAGGATCTCTGCTTGTCGGGGCGTTATGTTGCCAAGATGAAGCAATCTTTCTGATTTCTTTTTCTCCTGATATTTCTTAATAAGGTATTTCTGCAGTTCGTCGAAAGATTTTTTCAATACATCTAAATTGTATTGAATGAAATAGCCTATGTCGTTGGAGTCATGCTCCGTATAAAGATATGCCTTTTCATAGGATTTCTTTGACCCTCTGATAATTCTTGAGATAGAAAGATACTGCACCAGCCAGTAATTGTTTCTCATCATATACCAATAGAACAGTGCGCGCGCTGTTCTGCCGTTGCCATCTGCAAACGGATGATAGTATCCTATCAGGAAGTGGATGATAATTCCCCTGATTATTGGATGAATGAAGAGTTTGGGCGAATTGTCATTGAAGAATACGCATAGCCGATCAATGAAATCTGGCAGACAATCAGCCGACGGGGGAGTGTGTACAGTCTCTCCTGTTATGCCATTCCCCACTACGATATTTTCTTCCGATTTCCGAAAGCGTCCTGCTGCGTCTTCTACATCCAAGGCTCCTTCTGTCATCATACCGTGGATCTGCATGATCAATTCCGGTGTGAGGTCTTCCTTAGCGTGGTCACGTATGAAATTTATGGTATTGTAGTTGTTGAGAATCATCCGCTGACTTTTATCCTTAGGACTTATTTTTCTACGGAGCATATCTTTTGCAACTTCTCTCGTTGTGGCGGCTCCTTCCATCTGGCTGGAGGCTATTGCTTCCTCCATTATGGAACTTACGAGATATAGTTCCTGCGTTGACTTATCATCTGGAAATATCTTGGAAGCACCCCATGAACCTCCGAAATTCATATCGAATTCATGACACTTTCGTTGCATTGAGTTTGATAGAGAGAAATGAATATTCTCAAATCCATCAATCTTGATGTCTGTCAACATTCGTGAATACTTAACGGCATTCCAGAGATTTTCTTTGGTCAATCCCAATGACTGAGCTCTGTATTTTACATCTGTCCAATAAAGGTACTCATCTGTGATTTTCTTTATGCTGGTGGCTATCTCCTCTTTCTGGAGACAATCAAGTGTATCCTCGCTGATCATGAGGGGATTGGTAGAAGGCGGATTCTCAATCATTATTTTAAGCAGGTATAATATTCAATGTGCAAATATCGTAATTTTTCGCAATATATCAAAATTTGCGATAATTTATTTTGCAATGCTATGGTAGATAAATAGTTAAGATTATAAAGATGTGCTTATTGAAATTTATGGGTATTTGGTTGATGTATATAGGGGTAAGGTAATAAAAATCAGGTGTATAAAAATTAATTTATCGCAATTTGCGATAAATTGCGATAAATTGCGATAAATTGCGATATCTCGCGAGCCCTCCAATTTTTTAGCGTATAACTTATCTTACCGTGTCTGCTGATGCGAACTTGCAGATTGGCGCAGAATAATTTATGGTCTTGTCTCTTAACCCTTAACCCTTAACTCTTAACCCTTAACCCTTAACCCTTAATCCTTTCGATATTGTATTCGAGTCCGCGATGCTCCTTCTGGTCGTTGAAGTTGGCGCCGATCAGATAGACGGTTCGCGAATCAAGGGCATAGCGTCCGGCATAGTCGCGCGAGCGGATCTGCTCCATGGCCTCGCTGACGCTCCTGTCATACTTGAACTCGAAGACGTATATGTTACGCCCTGCAAAAACCTCCAAGTCGGAGCGGCCCTTATATCCGTGATGCTCGGCGAGAGCCGGAGTGCCGGAGAGCACAGCGATCAGGAATGTGACGGCCCTGTAGGTCGATTCATGATGATCATCGTAAGGAATGTTCTTCAGAAGTGTTGCGAGCCTCTTCATAAAGTCCTCCGGTCGACCTTCCATCAGGTCTTCCTGAAACAGTGCGAAGCTGAACGGACTGAACGGATCGTAAGTGTCCGGGATAAAGACCTGAAGCAGTTCCTCGTAGAATCCAGACTCCACCTCCTGATTCGGGAACCTCAGGCGGTAGCGGTTAGTCTCGGGAATATAATCGCCGATCGTGAGGTAACCGGTCTGGAACATCAGGGGGATGGGGTTGCGGTCGTTGAGTCCGACTGCGATGAGTTCCTTCCTTGAGCATGTCTGGCAGTTGATGTCAGGCGGGAAAATCCTCATGTTCTTTATCCGTCGCGCCAGAAAGGTAGGCGTTCCACTGTCAAACCAATATGGATCTATCCTCATCTTTTTGAGTGCCTTCAGTATGCTGTATGGATTATACAGGCGTGAGCCCTCCTCGGTGAAGAGATATCCGTCATAATAATCGCGCAGTTCCTTAAGGGTCGTGTCGAAGTCCTCCTTCCGTTTTTCGGCGAGCTTCCGGATTCCGGGTGTGAAATAGTCTGTCAATTCCTTCTCGCTCCATCCGCATATATCGGCGTAGTCATCTTCGAGCGATATATCATCAAGATTGTTGAGGTCGCTGAAGATGCTTACTCTGCTGAAGCGTGCCACGCCGGTTATGAAGACGAAGCGGATATACCGGTCCATGCTCTTGAGGTTGCCGAAGAAGCTCTTGAGTATGCGTTGGTTCTTCTCATAGAGCTCCTTGTTCTCCTCAATGTCAAGCAAAGGCTTGTCATACTCGTCTATGAGAATCACTACTTTCCGTCCTGTCTTTTCGTGGGCTGCGGCAATAAGGTTTTCAAAACGCAATGCCACATCGTCATCATTCCGTGGGGTAATGTCATATTTTCGTTCATGGTTCTCCAAATGACGTATAAGCCGGTTTTCAAGCCCCATCGGGTCTGAATATTTTCCTGTATTCAGATCGAAGTGCAGCACAGGCGAAGGTGTCCAGTCGAGGTCGTCGGAGTCTGCGGCGAGTCCCTTGAAGAGGTCGCGTCGTCCCTCGAAGTAAGCCTCGAGAGTCGACAGCAGCAGGCTCTTTCCGAACCGTCTCGGGCGGCTCATGAAGATGAATTTGCCTTGACCCAACAGGGGTTTTATATATCCTGTCTTGTCAACATACACATAACCGTTCTCTATTATATCAGAGAAGGTCTGCATTCCCACGGGGTATCTCAGTTGGTCCATAATCCTCAATTTTCTGCAAATATACGCAAAATTGTTGGGATATGCAAATATGTTTTGAGCTGTCAGTTGTAAGCCATCAGCTATCAGTCTTCATTATTGCCCTATGGGTCCGCGAGCGGAGCGATAGCACCTCTACCCATTCGCTCCATCATGTGGCTGTAAGGATAGACCGAGCGGTTTGTTCCTCGTGCTACTGCCGGAATACCCCGATTCCGGTCCGATTCCTGCCCCAAATGTTACAAATATATAAGAAAATGAGCGGAATTTCGCATGAATGTTACGAATCGTAAAGCATTAGACCTCGGTTTTAAAACTTCATAACAGTATTAAAGCTAATTTTGCAGATGTATATCCCGCGCGCGACAGACACGTTCCTGTCGCCCCGAACCATGAAAAAAACAGCGAATAGAAAACTAAGAATATAAACAAAAAATTAGCAAAAGAACACAGGAAAAAACAACCGGAAAAATCTAACCATGAAGCCACGACCGACCTACCACTAAGACTGGGGGTAACTCAAGAGGTCCGCGGTCAGGCCACTAAACTAACTCTAACTAATACCCAAAGCAGAGCTATCGGACCGGAAGGCTCTGAATCAAACAACAATTAAATCTTTTATATGAAAAAACTTTTTACTCCACTCTTGCTGTTCCTCACGGTGCTGCTTGGTGGAATAAATGCATCGGCGGAAACCGCAACAGTCCCACTGACATTCGACATGTGGCATATATGGGATTCAGCTACCGCTAATGCTGAATATGCCAGTGACGATAAAGACTGGTGGAACAACTCTGGCGGTTGGATTCATAAAGTTGGCGAGGAATTTAAAGAAAACGGTTATTTATTTAAATTCTTACATGCTAACGAAGGTAAATTCTATGCCAATCTCTCTGAATATGCCAGCATAAATGGAGTCGCCACCCCAGGAACCAAATTGAAGATGGTGTTTAATGCCAATTTAGGCAACATCGGACAAAATAATCCAGGTATCGAAGCTACAATAGTTGCGGACGATAACGGTAACTTTGAATTCAGTTTTGATGATCTTAAAAATGGCGATACTCCAGTGAAATTTGTACATCTCAATACAGTTGAGGTCAATTTGCCTGCCGTAGATACTCCGTGCAAAGTTGAGTCAATTAACTTGATTCCTAAACCAGATCCATTATCTCTGAATGCCAGTTGGTTCCATCAATGGTCCGGATTTGGTGCTGATGCCCAAATACTTGAGACACAGGAAAAAGGCAGCGTTGACAATATAGGTAACGAACTTGGTGAAGGAGGTCTGGTGCTTGGACATGCATCTTGTGACGGAGATGTGTATGCAGATCTTTCAAAATATGGAGGAATAGAAGGTGTCGCTACGCCTGGAATAACTCTTCGGTTTTTCTTTAACCGTGATGCGTTACAGGGTGGAGGTCATCCTGATACCACGGTTGATACTGATGCCAATGGCAAGTTTACACTGGATTTCTCCACTTTGAATGTTGATTTTGTGCATCTTAATTTCGTAAAAATCCATGAACAATGGCGTGGTGGTAAGTGGCCATCGGGATTAGATAAAGCTGTAATTAAATCAATAAAGGTAATAGACCCATGGGCAGCTGCAATGGGAAGTTTGAATGATGAGATAATCAAGGCTAAACAATACGATTCATTTGCAAAAACGGAAACCAGCTGGGATGCACTACAAGAGGCTATCACAGCAGGTGAGTCAGAACTTGTAAATGAAGAAGCTACTCTACAGTCTTTGAAAACTGCTATCTCAAATATTTCCATGGCTATTAAAGGATTAAAACTGCAAGACGGATATGAATATCTGGCTGCAGAAATGTTCAAGGAATATAAATCCTTTGATACTCCTGGTGAAGGTACAGGTACCGGTTGTGCATATGAGCTCTTTAAAGCTACCGGTATGCCGTATGGAGACGGAGGTGTATCCTGGATGAAATGGGCAGACCTTGCGGCTTATGATAAGTTGATAGTGACAACTGACGGAATCAATGGCAAACCACGATTCTGTATGAATAGAACCAGCCCAAACGGACAAGAAGCTGATGGAGGAATGCTCGACATCGCTCCTGGAAACAATAAGACATCCACTGCAACTTATTTGACTTCTGATGGAAATGTCTTTACCATTGATCTGAGGAAGATGGTGGCTGACTGTGGTTATGCGCGTCTTCACTCAATAAAGGATTACGCAGGAAATGTTTTAGTCACTGGCATGTATCTCTATACGTCCACTAATGAATTGGAAGGGCCTCTTGAGGATCTTGAAAATGAAATAAAGAGGGCTGAACAATGCGATGACTTCCTCAAAACCGAAGATAGCTGGATAGCTTTGCAAAACGCAATTGAAGAAGGTAAAGCAGCATTGACAGCTACTGATGCTGACATTATCAATGGGGCGAAAGCAAATATTACCGAAGCAATCGCTGGACTTACGCTTCAGGAAGGTTACTGCGATCTAACTAAAGAGATGTTCAAGCACTATACAGAAAACAATCCTGATAAGGGTACTACGACAAATTGTGACTATGACCTCTTTAAAGAAAACGGAAGCCCTTATGGCGACTGTCCCAACGTCAAGTATGATAATTGGGCAGATTTGACCAATTACGACAAACTGGTTATCAGGGCTACTTCTGGAACACCTCGTTTCTGTATGAATCGTTTAGTTGACGAGGGTGCGTATAAAGCTACCATGGAGGAGTCTAATTTTGTTGATATCCATGCAGATAGGAATGATTGGGCTGCTGAACGATACCTGCAGGTAGATGCAAATGTTTATACCGTTGATCTTGCTAAGATGATTGATGATTATGGTTTTGCACGTCTGCATGCAATTAAGTTTGGTGGATATGTCACCGGTATGTATCTCTATAAGGATCCGACTCCGAACTTGTCATTCAACCTAACATTCGATATTGATAATCCCGAGCATGTTATCATAAAAATCGATAATGAGGAAATCAAGGACTTGACGGCAGAAGCAAACGAAAGGACGGTTACAGACAGGGCTAAGCTCTCCATCTCTCCGGCTGAAGGATTCAAGCTGTCATCTGTGACAGCAGGCGATGACGTTTACGTTAAGCTAAACGACGGTATCCTAACTAAGACTATCGTCAAAAATATCAACTTTAAGATTGTCACAGAGGATGAGAATCCATTTAAGGAAGAAATAGATGCTCTCAACGCCATTATTGAAAAGGCCAAACTTTATGATGGCACTGCAAAGATCAAAGAGGACTATGAGAAGTTACAGCCGGCTATTGAGGCTGCTTTAGCAGAAATTGCAAACAAGGAAACTACCGCGGAGAAACTAACAGCAGCAGGCAAAACTATCACAGATATTCTCGATGGTTTTAAGCAACTTGCACCAAACTTCAGTCACTTGACTGAGGAGATGTTCAAGAAATATGCTTCAGTTTCCGAACCCGGCGACGGTGAGGATACCGACTGTAAGTATGAAATTTTTGCTGAAACGAAAAACCCGTATGGTAGTGATAATACCGATTACCTGAAGTGGGCGGATTTAAGTGACTATGACCAACTTATCATAACTACTATTGGAGCAAGCAAACCAAGCATTTTATTGAATCGTCTTGAAGCCAATGGTCAGTTGGCTCCTACACAAGAGGACTCAAAAATAATCGAGATCTACCCAACTGGTGACGGTGATAACAATTGGGCTCAATACAATTGGGCCACTGATCTATATCAATCTACTGAGACATATAAGTCTGATAAGGACAATGTCAATACGTATACTATCAACTTGCGTAAGATCGTTGAAGATTACGGATTTGCTCGCCTACACAGTATTCTGAAACAGGGCTGGGGTGAAGCTTACATGGTAACTGGCATGTACCTATACAAGGATCCGAATGCTACTGTTGATCTTACTTTTGACATTGATGATCCCGACCATGTTGTAATCAAGGTTAGCGAAACAGAGATTACAGATCTTGAGGCTGGCGAAAACACAAAGGCTTTGCCTTTTAGAGGCAAACTTTCTATCGCTCCGGCTGAAGGGTTCGAAATCAAATCTTTGACAGCCGATGGAAAAGACGTTGCCCTTACCGATGGAGAATACACAACTACTATCCTCAAGGAGGTGGCTTACAAGATTGTAACAGTTGATCCGAAAATCATCAAACTGAATTTCAACATCGACGAGGCTTCACACGTAGTGATCTCCGCCAACGAGAAAGAGATTAAGAATCTCGTCAATGGCAGCAACGATGTCGAGGTGGAGAAAGGTTCCAAGATATCGATAGCCGCCGCTGAAGGATTCGTACTGTCATCAGTGAAGGAAGGTGAAGAAGAAGTAGAACTGACCGAGGGAGCGTATACTACTACCGTCTCCGAGCCAGTCAACTACACTATCCTCACAGAAGCTGAGAAACCTGCAGATCCAAATGCATTGACTGGCGCCTGGTGGCATCAGTGGGATGGCTTCGGTGCCGATGCCCAGATTATTGAAACTACCAAAGAGATAGTAGACAATCTTGGTAAGGAAGTAAAAAATGGTACTGTAATTTTAGGCAACCCGGCATGTGATGGTGACTGCTACGCAGACCTGTCAGAATATGGTGGGGTTGAGGGCAAGGCTACAGCCGGAACTACGGTACGTTTTTACTTCAACCGTATAGACGTTCAGGGTGCAGGCATTGACATTCAACTCAAGACTGATGCCGAGGGTAAATTCTCTTATGAATTTGACGAATTGAAAGATGGCGGAAATCCCGTTTCATTTGTCCACCTCGCATTTGTTAAGATCGTTGGTGACGGTGAGGTAGAATCAATAAAGGTTCTCCCGAAACCAAGTGCAGAAGCACTTGCAAAGAAAAACCTTACCAAGGAAATTGATAGGGCAAACCTCTACGATTCTTATGCTAAGACTGACGCAAGCTGGAATAAACTCGAGACAGCCATCTCTGAGGCCAATGCTGCTCTGACAAAAGAAGACGCTACAGTTGCATCTTTAGAGGCTGCAAAAGCTGCCATCAATGAGGCGATCGAAGGCCTTGAACTTAAGGAGGGATACTCCTATTTCACAGCAAATATGTTCAAGCAACATGCTTCAGTTGATAATCCGGATGAAGGCAAAGAATTAGGAAGCGAAAATCTCAAGCTATTCGTATCTACTGACCAGCCACTTGGCGAATCGACTATTAGCGAACTCAATTGGGCAGACCTTACTCAATATGATAAGTTAGTCGTGACAGTTAAGGAAGGTACTCCACGTATCTTGATGAACCGTCTCGAACGCGGAGGACAGGAATACGATAACGATACTCATGAGTATTTAGGAAAATTAATGGATATGACTGCAGGTGATAACCATTACTCAACAGAAAGATACCTAACTTCTGAGGGTAATGCGTACATTGTCGATCTTGCAAAGATGGTGGATGACTTTGGTTTTGCACGTCTAAACGCCCTTAAGTTCCATGGTCTTGTCAATGGCTTATACCTCTATTACAAGGATCCAAATGTGAAGAGGGAATATGACCTCACATTCGATATCGACAATGCTTCTCACGTGGTAGTGAAAGTCAATGGCGAAACCAAGGATATGACTAAGAATAGCGTATTGAAGGTTGCCGACAGAGCAAAACTTTCTATCGCTCCCGCTGACGACTTCGTTCTTGAATCAGTAACAGCCAATGATGAATCTGTTGAACTGAAGGATGGTTCATTGACAAAAACAATCGTCAAGAACATCGCCTACATAATTGTCACTGCTGATGCTGATCCTCTGACTCAACCTAAGAAAGACCTGACTGCCATCATTGAAAATGCAAAACTCTATGATGGAACAGCCAAGACTGAGGATAGCTTCGCAGCCCTGACTGCTGCCATAGCTGCCGCTGAGGCTGAATTGGATAGCGAGAAGGCTGACAAGGAATCTCTGAAATCAGCCGGTGATGCCATCACCAAGGCTATCGAGAATCTCGTGCTCGCGCCGAACTACTCTAAGCTCACTGTGGATATGTTCAAGAGCCATGAGTCGTTTGAAAATCCTGTGGTGACTGATGAGGATCCCGGCTGTGCAAACGGTTTGTTCACTTCTTCAGAATTGCCTTATGGAAATAACAACAATGACTACCTGAAGTGGGCTGATCTCAGCGATTACACTCAGCTTGTCATCACGACTGACGGCAACTATGCTCCTGAGTTCTTCCTGAACCGTCTTGAGGCTAACGGCAAGCAAGGTGCTACCAAGGATGAGTCGAAGCTTATCGACATAAACCCTGGCTCCGCTGACGCTTGGTCAAGCAAATATCTGATTGTTGAAGGCAAGAAATATACAGTAGACCTGAAGAAGATCGTGAAGGACTTCGGTTTCGCACGCCTGCACAGCATTAAGAGCAATGCATATGAGAAAGGTATCTTGGTTACCGGTATGTACCTCTACAAGGCTCCGTTCGTTGCCGTCACCGGCATCTCTCTCGACAAGTCCGATGAGATTGTGACCGTTGGTGAGACACTGACCCTTAAGGCTACCGTAGCTCCTGCAAACGCTACTGATTCTGATGTGACCTGGAGCTCAAGCAACCCGAAGGTCGCTTCCGTCGACGAGAACGGTGTCGTTACTGCTCTTGAAGTAGGAAAGGCTGTCATCACTGCTTCCTGCGGTGAGTTCACTGCCAAGTGTACTGTTAAATGTCATTCGACGGTTGGCGATGCCAACTGGGATGGTAAGATCACCGTTACCGACGCTGTCCACATCTCCAACTATGTGGTTCAGGACTTTGAAGTGCCTGAAGGCTGGACTGCTGAAGACCATAAGGAGTTCTATGAAAGAAGCGCCAACGTCAATGGCGACGGCAGAGTCACATTTGCCGATGCTTCCGCTACTGTCAACCTGGCTCTTGCTCAGCCGGCTTCCGCACCGGAGCAGAACCGTGTGAGCGCAGCTAACGATGATACAGCTGACGCGCTCGTGATCGGACATGTATCCGCTACATCAAGCGGTAACGTGGTCCCCGTGGCTCTTGACAACACAATGGAGTATGTGGCCCTCCAGGCCGACATCATCCTCCCCGAAGGAATGAACGTTGAGGTTAAGGCCGGCAGCCGTGTGGCCGGCAGCCATACCTTCCAGACAAGGAAGTTTGCCGACAACCATATCCGCGTGGCCATCTACAACCTTGGAAACGTTGCGTTCGCCGACAGCGAGGCTCCGATCTTTGAGGTCGTGACGGATTCCGACATCATGGATTCCGAAGACATCGTGATCTCAAACATCTATGCTTCCGACTCGAAGGCTGTAGAGTATGTGCTTGCAGCGAGAATGGCCGCTCCTTCAGCTGTAGCCGCCATCGGTTTCGACGCTAATGCTCCTGTCAAGGTGTTCGACCTGAACGGTATCTACGTTTCCGACACAATGGAAGGTCTCCAGCAGGGCACCTACATCGTGCGTCAGGGCGATGAGGCCAAGAAGGTGCGCATCAGATAAGAATCGAGCCCCGGGCTTCCTGTTCCCCCCTTTAGGGGTGGAGGCCCGGGGATGACAAACCCTTTAAGCAGTATTGTAAAATGCGACAGAAATATATTATAACAATTCTTTTACTGCTGTCGGTGGTGGCGCCTTTAGCGGCTTTGGCCGATAGCTTCTATGTCAATCCTGTGAGCTTGACGCCCGGAAAGACCGGGACACTAAGTTTCGCTCTCGAAAACTCTCAGGATATCTACGGTTTTCAGGCCGAGGTTAAGCTTCCGGCCGGACTTACAGCCGTGAAGGCGCAAGAGGGGAAAAAGCAGCTTGCCATCACCCTTTCCGACCGTGCCAAGGATGGAGACTATGTGGTGAACAGCAACACCCTTGCCGACGGCAAACTGATAATGGGCGCCTATTCCCAGAATCACAAGCCTTTTACCGGAAGTAAGGGTAACCTTGTCGATCTGCAGGTAGCGGTGGCCGATGACTTTGCGGGTGGTACGGTTGAAGTATCAAACATTCTTCTCATCGATGCTGACGATCAGGATGTGGAGCTTACTCCCACATCGGCAGCGATAGGTGTGGCTGTCTCGGAAATCACCCTGAGCGAGACCGCCTGCGTGCTTAAGGTGGGAGGGGACGTTTCTCTGAAGGCTACCGTCACTCCGGCCAACGCCACAGACAAGAACGTGAAGTGGACCTCAAGCAACACTAAGATCGCTACTGTCGACGTGTCCGGAAAGGTGACGGCTGTAGCTGCAGGAGAGGCTGTCATCACGGTGGCTGCCGGCGGTAAGAGTGCAACATGCAAGGTGACAGTCAAGAAGGCTGTCGAAAGCGTGACCTTCAAGCGCCACGATGTCGCGATAGAGAAAGGCAAGACTCTCACTCTCGTGGCTACCATAACTCCCGGCGACGCCATCGTGACAACAGCGACATGGACTTCAAGCGACCCCGCGGTCGCTACTGTGGAGAACGGTAAGATCACGGCAGTGGCAGTCGGTACGGCTGTCATCACCGCTACTGCTGATGGCAAGAGCGATTCATGCACCGTCACGGTCAAGAATTCTGTGGCCACAGTGACTATTGACCCGACAGAGGCTTCCATTGAGAAAGGCAAGACTCTACAGCTCAAGGCCACTGTCTCTCCGGCAGATGCAATCGACACCACCGTCACTTGGTCATCAAGCAATTCGAAAGTCGTTACAGTCGATCAGAACGGTATGGTGACCGCCGTTGAGGGGGGCTCCGCGACCATCACGGCCGCTTCCACTGCTAACCCCGCCATCAAGGCGACCTGCAAGGTTTCTGTGATTGTCCCGGTTGAAGGTCTTGAAGTGCAGGATCCGGATCTAAATCCGCTTGAGAGCGGCGTGGTCATCGAAATCAATACGGGTGACAGCTATGACCTCACGGCAGTCGTGAAGCCTGCCAACGCCACAGACAAGAAAGTGACCTGGACTTCAAGCGACGAGGCTGTCGCCACAGTCGACGCAAACGGTCTGATCGACACTCATACTGCAGGTGAGGCTACAATCACGGCAGCTATCGCCGGATTCTCATTTACCGCCAAGGTTATCGTGACTGATACCGAGGTCGTTGTGACAGAAATCACCCTCGATCAGACTAAGGCTGAGATGAAGACAGGCGCGACCCTTCAGCTGAAAGCCTCCGTCATTCCCGCCGAGGCTGCCGACAAGAGGATCACTTGGTCTTCAAGCAATAAGGATATCGCTACAGTCAGCAACGGTCTCGTGAAAGCCCTCAAGGCCGGCATGGTGACCATCACCGCTACCGCCAACAAGATCAAGGCTTCCTGCGAGATTACTATCACCGATATCGAAGTGACGGGTGTGACACTCGACAAGACTGAGATAACCTCCATTATGGTGGGCGAGACCGTGACCCTCACGGCTGTCGTAAGTCCGGAGGAGGCTACTGACAAGACCGTCACGTGGACCTCAAGCGACGAGAATGTCGCTGCTGTAGACGAGGAAGGTGACGTGACCGCAGTTGCTCCCGGAACCGTAACAATCACTGCGACCTCAGGCAACGTAAGCGCAGAATGTAAGGTTACGGTGGTAGCCCGTCCGGTTCCGGTAGAAGATATCGAACTCAGCAAGACAGAAGCTACCGTTGCCAAGGGCGAAACCTTGACCCTCGTGGCTATCGTACATCCTGATGAGGCTACAGATAAGACCGTAACCTGGTCTTCAAGCGACGAAAAGGTCGCTACGGTAGACCAAAACGGTAAGGTGACAGCTGTCAACAGCGGCGCGGCCGTCATCACGGCTGCTGCCGGCGGAATGGAAGCTACATGTAAGGTGACAGTGATTGTTCCGGTCACCAGCCTCGTTGTCCTCGACGAGGATGACAACCAGCTCAAGGACGGCGATGTCATCGAGATTCACACCGGCCACGAGTACAACCTCACGGCAGTTGTAGGTCCGGAAGATGCCACCGACAAGATCGTGACCTGGACCACAAGCGATGAGACTGTCATCAAGTTCCTCGACGATGAGGGTCTTATCGACGGCATCAAGGCCGGAGAGGCTACCGTCACCGCTTCGATCGCAGGACTTTCTGTCACAGTCACTGTTAAGGTTACAGATCCTGTGATTCCCGTGACAGGCGTGAAACTCAACAAAACTACGGCTGAACTTATTACCGGCGAGACTCTCCAACTGACAGCCACTCTCGAACCTGAAGACGCGACTTCCAAGGACATCACCTGGACTTCAAGCGACAAGACCATTGCTACCGTAAGCACCAAGGGTCTCGTGACAGCTCTCAAACCCGGCAAGGTGACCATCACGGCTACCTCCAACAAGATAAGCTCCAAGTGTGAGATTACCATTACAGATCCCGTAATCGAGGTTGAGACGATCACCCTTAACAAGACTGAGGCTACCATCACCATAGGCGAGACCTTGGATCTTGAGGCGACTGTCACACCCGACAATGCTACAGATGCTACCGTGACATGGACTTCAAGCGACGAGGCCATCGCTACAGTTGACGAGCATGGTACTGTAAAGGGTATCGCCATTGGCAACGTGGTGATCACAGCCAAGGCCGGCGACAAGACTGCCGAGTGCAAGGTGACCGTGACCCCGACTTCCGCTGTCGAGTTGATCGGCTTCGATCCCGAGGCTCCGGTGAAGGTGTATGACCTTAACGGCGTGTACGTTTCAGACACGATGGAGGGTCTCCGTCAGGGCACCTACATCGTGCGCCAGGGCGACCTCGCCAAGAAGGTCCGCATCAGATAAAATATTGCGTATTAAACACTGAACATTAAGTCTTAAGTCTTGAGTCTTAAGTCTTGAGAGATCAATACTTCAAGAGAGGGGTGCCGGAATGCCGGCACCCCTCTTGGTACACGGTATGGAGGCATCACGCCTCCGCGCTCGCGTCCTGTGAACCACTGCTGCGCTCTCGGTGTTTTATGAATGAAAACTTATTCTTATTAAAAACTTAAAATACTATGAAAGCAGAAAAAGCATATGTGGTAAGCTTCGGTGCATCCGACAGATATAGCGTGCCTTTCGACGGTAGCCTCGAGGATTTCGAGCGCAGCGATGAGTTCAGGCACATCAAAGACGCAGTCTATGACTATGTGAAGTCTAAATTCCCCGAGGCCGATGTGAAGTATGTGGCCGCTCCGCAGATAGAGCCCCTCGACGACCGAGACGAGGTGCTTCCCGTGCTTGACAGGGATCATCTTGATCATCTGAAACATGAAGTAGCGCGTCAGGTGGAAGTCAAGATGGGGGACACCTCCCTTAATTCTGACGCTCCTTACTCCGACGTCGGATAAGCATTATCGAAAAAAGTCAGAAATGAAACTCCGGCCCGGAATCCACGCAGGATCTGGGCCGGAGTTCACATGTTTATTGAGTAGGAAAGGAGTTGGTTTATCTCTTCTTACGTGATTTACGTGTCTTACGTGTTTTATGCGTTTTACTTGTCTTATGCGATTTGGTTGCCCTGTATGTCTGATGAGTGCCCTGATAGGCAGTCTTCATGAGGCCTTCCGTAATCTCAGCGCATGCGTGCAGCGGTCGTCCTGCCTCATTGAGGCTGTGTTCAAAGAGCCAGTCATAGAGCTCCGGAAGGTAGAAGATACGTGCGGGTCGCGAATGGTTCATGCCCGGTATGCGGTCGTAGACCAGACGTGTGGAGTCTACATCATCGATTGCTTTCACCACGCGGTCGCTCTGGCTGACGGGTACCGCGCTGTCTGCCGTGCCGTGGATGATCCAGAGGGGGAGCTTGCTGAGTCCGGATAGGTCTTTGACTGAAGCCCCTCCGCACATGCCGACTGCGGCGGCTACTTCATCGGGGTAAGTCGCGGCATAATCGATCGTGCCGTAGCCGCCGAGGCTCATGCCCACGACATAGATACGGGCCGGATCCACCTTGTAGTGGGCCTTTGTCCAGTCTACGAGTTTCTTTATACGTTCCGGTTTCCATGCGCCGCCGGGGTTCTGGGGAGCGATTACATAAGCGTCGATCTTGCGTCCGCGCTCTACGGCGTTCATGGTCCCGTAGCGCTTGGCTGAATCCAGGTTTCTTCCGCAGCAGCTGGCGCCATGCAGGAAGACCACGAGGGGCTTTATGGTGTCGGTGTTCTCCGGAGCGGAGAAAAGGAAGTTGTAGCCTCCTTCCACTTTGTTGATGTTGCGCTCAATGGTGCGGGCGCTGACTGCCGGGAGCGTCATTGTCAGCAGGAGTGAGAGGATGAAAAGGAACTTACGTGTCATAGGAGTGTGATTTTATTCAGTCCGTTGCTACGCGAACCGATATAGATTGTATTGTTTATGATGATAGGTGACGATTCGAAATTATAGCCGACGCTCTTCTTTATCAGAATCCGGCCGCTTTTTCCCTCTATCAGGTAGAGGTTGCCGGAGCCGTCGGCTGTCACTATGAGCATTTGGCCGTCCTTGGTCTGTAGACCGGCAGGTGATGACCAGGAATAGTGGGCGAGGGGTGTCTCGTAGAGCACCTTGCCGTCGTTCCTGCTGATGGCCATGAAGACACCGTTCTGGCCGTTGGTGTTCTTCACCCTGTTGGTGAATATCATGTCCGCGCAGTCTCCCTCGCCAAGCAGAGGCGAGGCGTAGAAACCGCCGTCGAAATGTTTCTTCCCGATGTTGTATCTGCGCCCTTCGGGAGTGATCTCCCATACCTTCTCTCCTGTGATGGCGTTGAGTTTCGCGAATTTTGCGAACCCTCTGTCGACGCGGTCGATCTCGCACCCTACGTAGATGTAGGGATTCCCATCTTCTATCGCTACCATCGGCGATGCGTCGGTGTCGTCGTCGAGCGAGTAATGCCATACGGGCTTGAGGTTGTCAAGGTTTACCGCAAGGATATTGCCGTGGTTGTCGGCGAGGAAGCCGTAGTTGGCATATACGGCCATCGAGGATTCGATGCCGGGCGCGGCTCCGTTGACTTTATAGCGCAGCGTTGCCTGCAGACTTATTTCGCCGTTGGCTTTTACAAGGTATTTGTATAGGCTGCCGTTTTCCGCCGGACGGAAGAGGAATTGCCCGACACGGATGGGAGATGAGTCGTACGCTCCCCAGTGGCGCCATGCCTTGGGATCTTCAGGCATGAAGTCGATGGTCTTGTTGTCGAGCAGGCTGATGGCCTTTGCTCCGAAAGGACGCGAGGCCGGAACTCCCTGTCCTACGTATATGTTTCCGTTGAAAGTCGGGTCTACGGATGCCGTCCCCTTTATGGGATTTCCGACATCCACTGGCTGACGGGTAAATTTGCCGCTTTGAGGATTGAGGAAATACAGGTTGCCGCAGAGCGATCCGAATATCACTTCCTTGCCTGTGAAGTCGCCTGTGACCGCGGAATTACGTTTCATCTTCGCTGCCACACTGTCGGGCCACTCCACGTAGAGCGGCTGCCCGGTCCATCCGGTTCCTCCGCCCCATGGACCGTAGACGGTGTCTTTCCTTTCGAGTTCCGTCTCGATGGTCCAGTCTACTTTCATCGCTGTGGGCACGCTGTCGAGCTTGGCTTTGAAGTCTCCCTGACGCAATGGACCTTTCCTGAATGTGAGTATTGAGTTGGTCTTTCCGTAAAGGTTGGTTAAGTTGTCTATCCTCCCGTCGGCGGCGGAGTCCTTCACTTCGATGACATGGCTTATCTTTGCTGCGGATGTGTAGACGGTGTCGGGGAGTCGTTCTATGGATTCTACGGTCTCTCGAGTGGCGATACTGTCGGTGGCAAGGGAATCCCCTTCTGTAGCCTGGGAGTCCTGCTTCCTTGAGCCGCAGCCTGCCGATGCAAGTATTCCTACGGCTAAGGCGAGCGGCAATATGCGCTTATGTAGATCGAATAGGGTCATTACTTTCTATTTTCTGACTTCCCTATGCATTAAGCAAGTCGGAGAGCATGCGGATAAAATGGAATATTGCCAGTCTATGCCTCGTAGAAGAATGGGAAGGTCTTGTAAATCAGTTGCAAATTTACTAAAATTATCTGGACTGACCTCAATTATTTAATATTTTTTAAGCTTTTATTCGATTTTTATACACTCATAATCGGAATTCTCACTTCCGGTGGCCCTGCTGCCCAACGAACAGATGACTTGAACTGCCACACCGGCATACGCAAAGACATGTACCGAAAACCTCTGAATTGTAAGAAAATCCCTCATTGAGGGACAATTTTTGCCGAAAACGTCCCTCATTGAGGGATATTTTTGACCATAAATGTCCTTCAATGTCGCTTGCGCAGGGCTTCAAGTTCTGTCATTTTTTATTTCGGTTTTATGAGACTTTGTCTCGGTCCTTTATACACTTAGGGCAGATTCCCTTGATCATAAGGTTGATTGACTTCACCTCGAAGTCATCTGGAAGCTTAATGTCTGGCAGGGATAGGGTGTCAAGGCAATACAGCTCGCCGCATTTCTCACAGTAGAAATGCGGATGCTGGTCAGTTGCCGTATGATGATGCTCAGCATGGCATACTTCATATTTCAGGGAACGGCTGCCGTCTTCTATCACATGGATCACCTCCTTCTCCGAAAAAAGCTGGAGCACACGGAAGATACTCCCTTTGTCTATAGGAGCCAATGCTGTTTCCAGATCCGCAAGGTTTACCGGATGGGAATTCCTCATCAACTCCTTCAAGACGAGTATCCTGTTAGCCGTCGGTTTGATACCGTTGCCAGTCAATATATTTTCGAAGTCAGGATTGCTCATATCCATATTTTTCACAAAGTTAATAAATTTTTCTTACCATATGGTTATAAAGTCTCAAATTTTAGAAGTAAAATCAGATTGGAGACCTGATTATTAAGCTTAAAGAGGGTGTCGCAAAATGGGCCAATGTTCAGATGTAGGGACGCACGGCTCACGCGTCCTGCATATGATTAGGCTTGTAATAAACATTATAAAAACGGACGCACGAGCCGTGCGTCTCTACAAAAGGCGGAGAATATAATTTTTCAAGACCCGACTTGAGAATGAATGCAGAATCGGCAGATATACCTGCCGATTCTCGCAGATTTGTAATAATCGGCAGGTATACATGCCGATTATTACAGATTTGTTTGGATTGGAAGATATAAATGCTTATCTTTGCCTCGGAGAGTCCACAGAATCTTTACAAGATTCCCTAATGTTAGGATAACAACAGGTTTTCCTTGGCTGGTCTGGTAGGGACGCACGGTTCGTGCGTCCGGGAGCGTCTTGTCAAAGCATACGTCATTATTGGATAATTTTCCGAAAAATATCAACCAAGTAAGACCGGATGTCCTAAATTTTAGGACACTTTTGCCGGTTTCTGTTCTAAAATTTAGGACACTTTTATAAAATAGATGAAATAAGAATTTATTCAAATATTTGAGTCTAACCATAATTTTTAGTAATTTTGCGGACAGGATAGCAAAAGAAACTCTTTCGTTATCCTGTAAATTACAATTAAAGCATTATGAATATTAAGACTCCCTCTGAGACATTGACTGCCTCCATCAAAGGAGCCTGCGCTAAGATCGAGAATACGCTTAAGCATCCTCAGCGGCTGTTTATGGCTGCTATAGCCGCAGGAGCGTTCATCGCCATAGGCGGTATTTTGTCGCTTATGGTTGGGTTTGGATTTCCGGATGTCACAGCACCCAATCCTTCGATGTGTAAGCTTCTGGCCGGTGTGATGTTCCCGATTGGTCTCATCCTTGTAGTAGTGCTTGGCGCAGAGCTTTTCACAGGCAACAACGCCATGCTAATCCCGGCATATATGGAACGCCATTATAGTTTCAAGGCCATTATTGCCAACTGGACTCTTGTGTATCTCGGAAATTTTGTAGGTGCCGTCGGCTTTACATATCTGTTTGTATTTCTTGTCGGTCTTACTGCCGGCGATCCGTGGCATTCAGCGATAATCGGCATTGGAGTCGCAAAAACCTCTATGTCCTGGTGGGTGGTGCTTCTGAAGGGTATCGGTGCCAACTGGTTTGTATGTCTTGGAGTATGGCTTGCACTATCCGGCCATAACTTACTTGAAAAAGCGTTCGGGTGCTGGTTGCCCGTGATGGCTTTCGTAGTGTTGGGTTACGAGCATTGCATCGCCAATATGTTCTATCTTCCACTCGCCATGTTGGAGGGAGCTCCGATAGGAATAGGAGAGTGCCTGTGGAACAATCTTCTTCCGGCTACGATCGGAAACATCATTGGTGGAGCTGTCTTTGTCGGCTGTCTGCATTGGTATCTTCACCGTCCTCGCAATTAAAAAATACTCAAGTTCCGGTTTTAGGATTCCAATCTCCCTCACCCCTTAACCCTTAACCCTTAACCCTTAACTCTTAAGTTGATAACTTGAGCCTGCGAAACTTAAATC
>JAIDSM010000041.1 GCA_029061225.1 Muribaculaceae bacterium | reverse complement strand
TCCAACAATAAGACTGTGAACCCGGTGACCAAGCCGGAAGAAAACGCGGATACGGATGTCCATGCTGTTCAAGCAATCCCCGGTCCTATCACTCCGGATGCAGATGTAAACTATACAGCCCCTCGCTGTGATATTCTTCTCGGAAAGAATGAACCTTCAGCTCAGTTTGGAATACTTGGAAAAATGCAGAATAGCAATCGCCTTGTAGGAATAGATCTTGACGGGTGCAATACATTCAGCCTGTTCGGAGTGCAGGGTGCCGGCAAGAGCTACACCATAGGTTCAGTAACAGAGATGGTACTGAAACAATTCAGTAACGTAAATAAACTGCAAGCACCATTGGCAAGCGTGATATTCCATTACAGCGACAGTATGGATTACGCTCCAGAGTTTACCTCCATGATCTATCCCAACGACGAGCAGTCTCAACTCGCACGCCTTAAGGAACAATACGGAGCGGTCGCTGACTCAGTCGATGACGTGATTCTACTAACCCCGGAAAGCAAAGTCGAGCAGCGCAAAGCCGAATATCCCGGCATTGAAGTCTACCCGATAGCCTTTGATTCGTCCGAACTACAGGTTAAGGACTGGATGTTCCTTTTGGGCGCCATGGGAAATGATTCAGCATACCTGAGAGTTCTTACGCAAATTATGCGTACTATCCGAAATGACCTTTCATTGAAAAATATAAGAAGAGGGGTGAAGAACAATTCTTCGTTGTCAACCGGTCAGAAGGAGCTCGCAGAAATGCGCATTTCATTTGCGGAGGAATACATCAGAGATGGAGAAAAATTACAACGTCATCTCCGCCCCGGTCGTTTAATCATTGTTGACCTCCGAGACGAGTTCATCCAGAAGGACGAAGCATTGGGACTTTTCGTTGTAATGCTCAATATTTTCTCCAGTGTGATGGAGGTCGAAGGTAAGCGTTTTAATAAGTTTATCGTCTTTGATGAGGCTCATAAATACATGAACAATAAAGACCTTGTCGGATCTATTACAACAGCAATCCGAGAAATGCGTCATAAGGGAGTGTCAATTATGATTGCCAGTCAGGATCCGATGAGTCTTCCGACTGAGATTATTGAATTGAGTTCGGTAGTTATTCTCCACAGATTTAACTCTCCACAGTGGGTTAAACACGTGCAAAAGTCGATCACTTCTCTGAATACACTTACTGCTACAGAGATGGCTCAACTTGGGTCTGGAGAAGCCTATATATGGGCAGTTAAAGCTACTGATAAGGCGTTCACAACACGTCCAGTCAAGATTCAGATTCGTCCACGTGTCACAAAACACGGTGGCGATACAATACAAGCCGTGAAATGAAAATAATTGAATTTTCATCCAAAGGAAGCAGAAAAGAGAACCAGGACTTCATCGCCTACAGACGCATGGGCAATGAAGCCGGGATCTTTGTTGTGGCCGATGGCATGGGAGGCTACGCTAAAGGAGCGGAAGCTGCTCAAGTATGTGCCGAGGCAATTGTGGAATATCTTGAAGGTCATTGGCATGACAATATAGATGATGATGAGAAACTCAGACAATCCTTTATTTATGCCAATGAGTCTCTTTCATTCAAGCGATTTGCCCTTGGTGTAAAAACTATGGGATGTTGCCTTGTGGCTTCTCTTATCAAAGATGGAGCGGTACGCTTTCTCTGGCTTGGTGATACGAGAGGCTATCTTTTCCGGAATGGGGAAGAGATATATCGCACACAGGATCATTCTATAGTAAACGAACTGGCCAAAATCAAGACTCTTCGTGCTGAGGATATCGAGAAGTATTCAAATGTCGTTACTCGAAGTATGATGGGTGAAGATAATCTGGGAACTTTAGAGATAGAGAAACTAGCTTGTCTTCCTGGAGATATTATATTCTTATGTTCTGATGGACTCCATAAAGAGGTGGAACCTGAAAGAGTCATCGGTTTAGACTCACCGGTGAAAAATATGATAGTGGATATGTCATCTCGATTTGATGATAATCTTACCTATCTCGAAATACAAAATTCATGATATCTCAGATAAGTATAATTATTTATATTTATAGAATCCAGAAGAATATTCAATAAACTACAATAGACAAGATAATATGCCATGCGGAGAAAAATATAACGAACTTGTTGAGTTGTCGAATAGCGAAAACACTGAAATAAAGGAGAAGGCTGATGTTTGTCAAACGGCAATTGGTCTTCTAGTTGTCGATGTACTATAAGCTTCAGATTATACGAAGTGCAAAATTCGTACTTTAAATGGCAATATCGGTCGAAGATAGAAAGGCATACAAATTCAGCAACATTCAGATAATGGATAAGAATCTTGACATACAGATTACGGAGGCTCTGAAGGCTTATTTGGCTTCGGGGGTGGAGGATCAGGTGGACTATCAGAAGTTCTACCTCTACTCCATCGTGACCCATTCTACGGCTATTGAGGGTTCTACTGTTACTGAGATTGAAAACCAACTTCTTTTCGATGAGGGTATTGCCGCAAAAGGACGTTCACTGAC
>JAIDSM010000040.1 GCA_029061225.1 Muribaculaceae bacterium | reverse complement strand
CTGTTCGGAAAGTATATCACTGTCCAGAATTATCGTCGGGCTATATAGGCATCATGACCTTATTTTAGTGACATTAGAGTTAAGGGTTAAGAGTTAAGGGTTAAGGGTTAAGGACGGTCAGAAGCGGTCGAGGACGGTCTTCAGAAGTTCCTTTACTCGGGGCTTGTAGTCGGTATTGGCTTTGGTGGCCGTGCGCTCTGCGATGATGCAGCAGACCGTCATCGCACGGTGGCCGAGCATCTTTGCCATGCCTTGAAGGCATCCCGACTCCATCTCGAAGTTTGTCACGGGCCTGCCATTGTAGCGGAAACTCTCTATCTTCGCGTTAAGGTCGGGATCGGCAAGTGCGAGGCGTACCTGACGCCCCTGCGGGGCATAGAAGCCGACGGCGGAAATGGTGCATCCTCGCACCATGTCATCACGACCAATACGCTCTACGAGCATCGGATCGGCATCCACGGTGTAGGGAGCGGCCCACGTAGGCAGCCATCCGGTATGGCGCATGAACGCACGCTGAAAATCAAGGTCGCACACCTCGTCGCGCATCGCATAGTAGTTGAGAATGCCATCTGTTCCGGTAGCCTTCTCCGCAATCACGTAGTCGCCGATATGAAGATCCGGCTGAAGAGAGCCAGAAGTGCCTACGCGCACCATATTGAGGGTGCGGTGTTCAGGACGCACCTCACGGGTATTGAAGTCTACGTTGGCCAATGCATCGAGTTCGGTGACGACTATCTCTATGTTGTCGGATCCGATACCGTGGGAGATGCACATGACGTCTTTTCCTTTATATTTGCCGGCGACTGTATGAAACTCGCGGCTCTGTACATCATAGTCGATAGAGTCGAACATCTCTGCCACCATCGACACGCGACCGGGGTCGCCTACGAGCAGTATATTGTCTCGAAGCTGATCGGGACGGAGGTGGATGTGGAAGGCTGAGCCGTCTTCATTGATGATGAGTTCTGATGGGGGGATAATCTTTTTCATAATTGAGAATTGAGAATTGAGAATTTTCACTGAGAATCAGATGACGCGGACAAATCCGAGTAATCAGATGCATCAGAAGCTAATAATTCACTTTAAACTTATAACAAACAGAGAAAGATTTGTTATTAAGGTATAAGATATTTTATTTTTTTATAACTCTATGTTGACAAGCATGCTTGAGAAGGCCATCGAGATCGAGGGGCTACTGAGAATCATCCGTGACGGGAATCCACTTCCGGAGACATATAAACTACTGATTGACAAGACAGAAAGTCTTGCCGCCGAGACTGCCGGTCTCTCCGATGAAACGGTAGCAGAAGCTATGACCGAGGAGAATGTCCATGTAGAGCAGCCGGAGGCAGACTTCATAATGGCGACTCCCGAGGTGGCACCCGAACCTCCCAAAGTTGACTTCACAGCCGTCGAGGCCGTCGAGGAGGAGCGTATCGCCTTAAAAGACATGGCCCCCGACGAGCCGGAGACTGCCACCGCTGACAATATGGAGTTAGATCTTGATCTTGAGGAGGAAGACGACATCATCCTTAGTTTTGACGACATGACGGAACCTATTCCGGCAGCAGAAGAAATCATGTCGGCCGGCGCGATTGTAGAACAGCCGGTGATTCAGGAGATAACCGCAGTGGAGAATCTTCAAGACGACGCCACCCTTTCAATAAATATATATAATGAAGAAAAGGAAAACGCCATAGAGGAAACAAGGCGTCAGAATGCTTCAGTAGAGAAGGCTGCTCCTGTAAGGCAGGTGAAACTAAGATCGATATTCTCGCTCAACGACCGCTTCCTGTATGCCCGCGAGCTCTTCAACGGCAACATGAAGATGTTTGACTCCACTCTTGACCATATTGAGGGAATCTCTGATTTCTCTATCATAGAAGACTATTTCTACAACGAGCTTGAATGGAATCCCGAGAACAGCAACGTGTCGGCATTCATGGATATGCTTAGACCGCAGTTTAAGGGGTAATCAAGTTTAATTCATAATGCATAATTCATAAAGCATAATGCATTCCAAATAAATAATTATGCTGTATATCGTACCTACACCGGTCGGGAATCTTGACGATATGACCTTCAGGGCTGTCAATGTGCTGAAGGAGGCCGACCTGATACTGGCGGAAGACACGCGCACGAGCAGCGTACTGCTAAAGCATTTCGACATTCACACGCCGATGCAGAGCCACCATAAATATAATGAACACGCGACGGTGAAGCATCTTACCGAACGTCTTGAGGCCGGCGAGGACATCGCGTTGATCTCCGACGCCGGGACGCCGGGTATCTCGGATCCGGGGTTTATGCTCGTCAGGGAATGTCGCAAGGCAGGCGTGGAAGTCACTGTGCTCCCAGGACCTACGGCGTTCGTTCCGGCCCTCGTCGGCAGCGGCCTGCCCTGCGACCGCTTCGTATTCGAGGGGTTTCTGCCCTTGAAAAAGGGACGTGCGACGCGTCTGGCGCAACTTGCCCAGGAACCACGCACCATAATAATATACGAAAGTCCCGTGAGACTTCCCCGCACCCTGCGTCAGCTCGCCGAAGCGTTCGGCGAAGAAAGGGAAGCGTGTGTGGCCCGCGAGATCTCAAAAAAATTCGAGACTTTCCATAGCGGCACACTGAAAGAGCTATCGGAGCATTTCGCAGCGAACACACCGAGGGGGGAAATTGTTATAATCGTCAAAGGAATGGGGTAAATGTTAATGCATAATTGTCAGCTCTGGAATCCAACCGACAAACATATATACCCTTAACCTTTAAACTTAAGCACTTATATAAACAATAGACATATAAACTTATAATATTGTAGCTATGAAAAAATCAATTCGTTTATTTTCTCTGGGTGCTGTAGGAGCACTGATGCTTGCGGCGTGCAGCGGAGAGAAGGGCAACACCACAGCTGACTCTCTGCAGATGGTAACAGTGCAGTATGAGCAGGCATCCTCATTCAACGACTCGCTTCTCCTCCTTATGGGAGACATATACGACGGACTTGACTCAATCAACATGCAGGAGGGACTCCTCTACAGCATGGACAAGGGTGGTGAGAAATTCGACCGCCGCGCGGAAGTAAGGCAGAACCTGCAGAACATCAAGGACCGTCTGCAGCAAAACCGCGAGCTTCTGAGCCAGATGCAGGCTAAGCTCGACAAGACCGGAGGAGAGAATTCCGTATTGAAGAAGACCATCGCCGACCTTCAGGCACGCATCGACCGTCAGGAAGCCAAGATAGCAGAGCTCAACACTCAGCTTGAGGCCGCAAACGCAGAGATAGTGCAGCTGAACGAACAGGTGACGAAGGGTCAGGAAGACCTCAAGGCCGAGACGGAAGCCCGCGAACAGGCACAGGCCGAAGCCACAGCAGCCGAAAACAATGCCAACCGCGTCTACTATGCTATCGGCACGAACAAGGAACTGAAGCAGAACGGACTGCTCGAAAAGAAATTCCTCGGATCCACAAAGGTGCTCAAAGGTGATTTCAATGAAAACTACTTCA
>JAIDSM010000004.1 GCA_029061225.1 Muribaculaceae bacterium | reverse complement strand
CTTATCTTGCCGTTCTCTGTTTCCCATGCCTCGATGTAAGAGGTGAGCGCATCGGAAATCACATCTTTAAGAAGTGTGCTTTCTACCAGAGAAATGTATTTGACCTTGCGGATAAGCTCCGGATCCACTATGAAGGTGGCACGGACTTCATTTGTCTTGGAGCCTGACTCGCCCTTTCGTGGGCGGCCTACATTCTGACGGCGTTTCGACTCAAGACTATCCTTCATCTCCTCTGTCACTCCTGAAACCGGAACTTCCTGCGGTATTTCGGAATAAACTTCCGGTTCTTTCGGCTTTGTGTCTCCCATTATTCCGTTCATCAGTGAGGCTAAGTTCTTCTTTGCCATAGCAGTTTTATTTATGATTTTCAAACCATATTATTAGCGGTAAATATTACCAATAATATAGTTTACCTATTTTTCTTCCCTATCGATGATTTCTTCCGTGAGAGCCATATAGTCTAAAGCTCCGTTGCTTTTGGGGTCGTACACAAAGATGGATTGACCTGAAAGTGGCATTTCAGCAAGGGCTATGTTCTCTCTGATTTTAGTCTCAAATACCTTGTCCTCATACCGGCTCTCTATCTTCTTCACGACCTCCTTGTTGAGATTGCGGTTGTTGAACCTCGTGAAGAAGACTCCACCGAGTTCCAAAGAGGGATTGACACGTTTGCGCACTTCACCGACAACATCATCAAGCATTGCGAGACCTTTCATAGGAAAGGCTTCGGCTGTCAAGGGTATGTAGAGTCTGTCGGAAGCAACCAGCGCGTTGGTGGTCACAATACCGAGTGACGGAGGACAGTCGATAAGAATGTAATCATACCTTCCACGGTAATCTTCAAGCAACGATTTGAGGATACCCTCACGCGCTATCTTGGTAGCCATGTCGATTTCGGCTCTTGCCAGTTCCAGTGATGCCGGAACGAGGTCAAGGTTCTCCCTTACATTGACGATAGGCAACGGTGCATCCTTGACAAGCGAATCGTAGACACTGGTTTCCGGCTCCTCGTTCTGCGTAAGTGTGAACGTGAGGTTCTGCTGTGCGTCAAGGTCGATCAGTAGAACCCTTTTTCCAAGGATGGCGAGTGCGTCTCCAATGGACGCTGTAGAAGTAGTCTTGCCAACTCCTCCCTTATGATTAGCAATGGTTATAATCTTGGTTTCCATATCTTTCTATTTAGTTTACAAAGATAATAAAAATATTTCAAACTACCTTACTTTATGACTATGTTATTAAGCATAAATATTATTAGTTTACTTATTTATTAAGTAAATATCCGACCCTCACAGAGAGCCGGATGTTAAACATTGGTTAAGCCTCGACCTCCATTGAAATCTACATCTAAGCTATTTAGAAGGAGGTTTGCAATTTATATTAGGCTATCATCATAACCGAACAATCGATTACTTCTGTTGGAAGTCCGAAAGTAGGATAGCGTGAGAAGTATGGGTAGCACTCGCCATCTTCTTCAGTGGCAGTGGTGACGGACATTACTTTATTGTCAGTGTACCACTTGTCAATCATAGCGATTTCTTTATCATTCAGACCACTCCGGTCATCATTGATTAGGTAGCATAACGCCCATGTCGGTATGGGTTCCGTAGAAAATTCCATAGTGTATGATTTAGTTGTGATAGCCTAAGACTGCCCCGATATAGAGTCGGTCTCCTTTCTTCAGTTGGCTCACTATATCCATAAGGTCGGCAGAACATTCTGCCGTTCCGCCACCCCCGTAAAATTCAGTTACGAAAAGGGCGTTTGTACCGAGCGGATTAACGATAGCCTTCTTCAGTTGTCCTATTGGTCCGCTCCATTTCATCACGTTGGCAGGTGTAAGTTTTGTGGATAGTTCCTTGATTTTGTCAAAGTGAGCCTTTTTCCACATATTGAAACCTCCGTTGTAGGTAAGAGTGTCCTCTGCGGAAAGTGTGAACATACCTTTGGGAAGAATGTGCTCTACAAGACACTTGAGGTCAAACTGGCGTCCTTCCTCATTGTTCTCGCTGACATATGAGATTGAAGCCATTTCACCGGCTACAATGTTGTCAAGTCGGAGAATATCGGTCTCAGCAATCGGCTTGATGGCGATTTGATAGATTGTACTGTGCATAGTTCTGAAATTTTATGGTGTGATTATAATGGGAGTCTGACGAGAATATCGGTAAAGTGTATTGTATTTATGTTCTGATAATCAAACTTCATGCTCCATTGTGGAGTCTCTAATGCAAGGTGGAAATCTTCCACAATGAAGCCGTTAAGATTTGAGGAGCAGCCGATGGTGGCGAAATAAACTCCGTTCTTCCTGATGAAAGCATAATCGGGTGGCATACCGACAGCCGACCTGCGGAGAAGGTCTCTGTTCCAGATGAGGGTCAGTTCATAGATGTCGCCCTCAATCATGATTTTCTCTTGTCTGTCTCTCTGTTTCATATAGTTTAGCGTTAAATGATTTCCCTTTTGTGAAACTCTATTGAGCTTCTTCGGCAGGGCTGGCCGTTTTTCGTGCAGTTTCACAACTGCGTCCAAAAAGGGAGAGATAAGGCAAGTGTGCAGTCAGAGGGTGAAGACGGAATACCCAATTTTTAGGATAAAAATTGTGGAAGGCTGCCGGCAAGCACTCCGACCGCAAGCGTAGCGGCACTTGACGTTCCTCCCTGACGCAGTAACTTTGCACGGAAAAACGCCACGCTGCCGAGACTCAATCATCACAAGAGAATTATAACTGATTTAGATCTATTGGATTTTCGTTGCAAGCAAGCCATCGTTATAGGTTGGTATTCGATGCAGAGTCGTATTCAAGGATAGGCATTTACGCGAAAGACATTGAAGAGCAGCCACAGGCAAACCTCGATGTCTTTGGCGTGTATGCCGTCATTCGGCAATGCCGGGATAGTCATAAAAAGAATCGGCTGAGTATGCTCGGTGTTAT
>JAIDSM010000039.1 GCA_029061225.1 Muribaculaceae bacterium | reverse complement strand
GATAGCGGAGACTTCCCTTACAATCGAGGGAATATCGGTTGTCGTGGACTCAGGACTATATAGGACCCCTGTATTTGAACCTTCGACAGGGCTAAGCCGACTGACTACAAGCCGCATTTCCATGGACATGGCTACCCAGCGAGCCGGTCGAGCAGGTCGACTGATGTCGGGCATCTGCTACCGTCTTTGGACTAAAGCGACCGAATCAAGGATGAAGGACAACCGCCAGCCTGAAATAGAAACTTCAGACCTATCCTCCATGATTCTTACTACGTCGGCCTTCGGCGAAACTGACGCGCGGCGTCTTCCATGGATCACTCCTCCCCCACCCGGCCATATTGCCAATGCCGCAAAACTTCTGCATTCTCTGGGAGCAATTGACAATTCGGGGCAACTGTCTGATAAGGGAAAACGTATTGCCCGGCTACCATGCCACCCGCGAATAGCAAGCATGCTTACGGATGCAGGAGATATGAAAGCGGCGGCATGCGAAATAGCCGCCTTGCTGGAAGAAAAAGATCCGCTCAATGACGAGTGTGATGCAGATATTTCCACACGCATCGCTATGCTTAGACAATACAGGAAGGGACGTTTGCCTAATGCATGGAAGAAAATCGATAATATTGCGACACAATACAAACGGCTTGTCAAGACATCAGAAATATCCGGCAATCCGGTGCCTGAAGATATCGGGAAGTTGGTTGCCTCTGCCTACCCTGAGAGGATCGCGATGCGCGATGAAAAGGGTCGATACCGTCTGGCTGCAGGCGGAAATATTGTCTCATTGCATCCGGGAGATGATCTCGCACGCCATGAATTCCTTGCGGTAGCCTCAACTGGCAGCCGTATATTTCTTGCAGCTCCCATAGATAGGGAGTATGTGATATCCCTCGGCAAATGGACGGATAACGCCAAATGGAATTCACGGGAAGGAAAAGCAATAGTCAATGAAGAACTGCGAGTGGGTCTCCTGACTTTGGCCACACGTTCTGCAAAGGGAGATGTACGCTCCCTTATATCAGCAGTAATAGCAGATGCCGCACCTAAGGAAGGACTTACTATGTTTGATTTTAACGACGATGTGCAGGGACTTCAACTCAGGATAGCAGTAGCGTCTTCATGGCATCCGGAGATGGAATTGCCAGATGTCTCAATCGAGACATTGCTTGCTACCACCGGCCAATGGCTTCCAATGTATATAGGAACAGCATCAACCGTACAGGAACTGCGAAAGATAGATATGCGCAACGTGATTCTCGGCATCCTAAGTTATGAGCAGCAACTGTGGCTTGACCGGATAGCACCAACCCATATAAAGCTTCCTTCAGGTCGTAATGCACGTATTCAATACCGCAGGGGTGCGGAGGCACCTATTGTCAGCACACGACTTCAAGATTGCTTCGGTCTTAGGGAGACACCACGCGTCGACGATGGAATGCGTATGGTACTTATGGAGTTGCTATCCCCGGGATTCAAGCCGGTTCAGCTTACTCAGGATATGGAGGGATTCTGGCGGGAGACTTATTTTGAGGTGCGGAAGGAGTTGCGCCGAAGATATCCAAAACACAGCTGGCCGGAAAATCCTCTTTAAAATTTTGCATAATCCGCTAATTTTTATTAACTTTGTAGAATAACTAAAACAATTAACCTACATCATGAAAAAGTCACTCATACTTACCGGAGGATTCTTGTTGTTGACCGCAGGTCTATTTGCGGAGACTCTTCCGTATCAAGATCCCAATCTTTCACCTGAGGAGAGAGCCGCAGATTTAGTCTCGCGTATGACACTCGAGCAGAAAATTGATCAGGTCGGCCATAAGACCTCCGCCATACCCTCTCTCGGACTCAAAGGCTACAATTACTGGAACGAAGCAATCCATGGAGTGGCACGTTCGGGCCTGGCCACGTCGTTTCCTGTTTCTAAAGCATTGTCTTCAACATGGGACCTTCCATTGATCTTTGACGTCGCTTCCGCCATCTCCGACGAGTGCAGAATCTACAACAACAATTCAGGCAAGGGACTCATATATTGGTGCCCCACAATCAATATGAGCCGCGATCCCCGTTGGGGACGGGATGAAGAGAACTACGGCGAAGATCCTTTCCTAACGGGACGAATAGCTGTAGAGTTTATAAAAGGGATGCAGGGTGACGATGACAAATACTACAAGACCATAGCAACAGCAAAACACTTCGCTGCCAACAACTACGAAAGAGGTCGTCACAACACATCAAGCAACGTTGACGACCGTAATCTGCGTGAGTATTACCTGCCGGCTTTCGAGATGGCCGTAAAGGAGGCGAACGTCAGATCTATAATGAGCGCCTACAACGCGGTCAACGGCGTGCCTTGCGGTGCCAATCACGAGCTGCTGATCGACATTCTCAGAGGCGAGTGGGGATTTGACGGCTTCGTGACTTCTGACTGCGGAGCTGTCGAAGATGTATACAACAAGCACCATTACGTGAAGACAGGAGCCGAGGCTTCGGCTGTTTCGATGGTGAATGGAGAAGACCTGAACTGTGGGGATACATTCCAGGTATACTGTAAGGAAGCTATCGAGAAAGGACTGATGACTGAGGCAGATCTTGACCTTGCGCTGACCAGAGTCCTCGCTGCCCGCTTCTCGGTCGGGGAGTTTGATCCGGCTTCCTCCGTACGTTGGACAGGAGTATCGTCCGACCTTCTAAATTGTGAAGCACATCAACAGCTTGCCCTGAAAGCCGCACAAGAAGCTATTGTGCTTCTCAAAAACGATAATTCCTTCCTACCTCTAAGCAAAGAAAAAAGCGTGGCCATAATTGGTCCGCAAGGAAATAATGTAATTCTCGGAGGCTATTCAGGATCACCGACAGCATTGACAACAGTACTTGAAGGCGTAGCATCAAAACTGGATTATTTATACGACGACGGTACTGTACAGTTTGAAGACTGCGACGAACAATCAATCGAGAGCGGAAGCAAACGACTCACACACGAAGCCAATGGATCGTCGGGCAACCTCGGCTACATCTTCAACAACGACTGGGTAGCCTTTGAAAACGTACATTTCGGTGCAGGACGCACCCATCTTGACATCTATCACGGCGCCAAGAACAATAACGCCACCGTAGTCAAGTTTTATCTTGACAATATGGATGGCGATCCGGTTGCGACTGTGACGTGTCCGGTGACAGGCAACTGGAGCAAATACGTAGTGACTACCGTAGAGGTGGACCCTGCTGTTTTCAACGGCACGCATAAAGTGTATACAAAATTTGAGGGAGGAACGAACGGTGACAAATACTGCGCCAATATGGACTGGTTCAGATTTTATGATCCTAATGTAACAAATCCCCTTGAAGAGGAAGGACCAGTATACTACTATAAAGGATGCGACATTACGGGCACTGCATCTACCGATATCGAGCGCGCCAAGGAGATAGCGGCAAAAGCGGATGTAGTAATTTTCTGCGGAGGCACAGACCTGTCCGTTTCAGACGAGAGCAACGACCGCACATCGCTGAATCTTCCCGGTGACCAACAGAAACTTCTTGAGGCAGTATATACGGTCAATCCCAATATTGTCCTCGTGCTTCAGACCTGCTCTTCGATGACTGTCAATTGGGCTCAGGAACATGTCCCGGCTATCGTTGAAGCTTGGTATGATGGACAAGCTCAGGGGCAGGCAATCGCGGATGTGCTATATGGAGACTTCAACCCATCAGGGCACCTTACTTCGACATGGTATAACTCGCTGTCGGATCTCCCATCCAATCTGCTTAATTACGACATCCGCAATGCGGGCTATACATATATGTATCACAAAGGAACTCCACTATATCCGTTCGGACATGGTCTGAGCTATACGGAGTTTGAATATGCAGACATGACTCTATCGTCAGACCACCTCAACAAAGACGAGGAAATTACCGTGAGCACTACCATTAAGAACGTTGGCGACCGCGCAGGTGCTGACGTGGTGCAGCTATATGCGCGTTGCGAATCGGAGATAGACCGACCACAAATGCAGCTTATAGGATTCGCACGCGTCGAGCTTGAGCCCGGAGAGAGCAAAACAGTCACAATTCCACTTAAGCATGAACAATTATGCTATTTCAACACCGAAACTCAGACCTTTGATGTCGAGGGAGGAACCGTAGACCTGATGCTCGCGGAATCGGCAACGGAAGTAAGGCTTAAAACCTCGCTGACCACTCAAGAGGGAACCGTTAAACTAACCTATAAGTCAGATCCTTCATCGGTCAAGGGAATCATGGATGAAACAAACGGCATATATCAGTCCGGATATTTCGATCTCACAGGCCGCTATCTTGGAAACTCCCTTGAAAGACTTGCTCCCGGATATTACGTCACAAAAGGCAAGGTAGTCCGCAAGTAATCGACAGATGTCTAACCAGCAATAGAACCTTAAAAATAAAGGTCGTTTCTCAAAAATTTTATTTACCTTTGTAGATGAAGTTGCGTATAACGTCTAATTAGAAAATCATGATACAGGAACTCAGAGAATTCAACCGAAAGTTTGTAGAAGAAAAAGGGTATGAGCGTTTCGCCACAAGCAAGTATCCCGATAAGAAAATCGCGATTGTGACATGCA
>JAIDSM010000038.1 GCA_029061225.1 Muribaculaceae bacterium | reverse complement strand
TCAGAAGTTCTACCTCTACTCCATCGTGACCCATTCTACGGCTATTGAAGGCTCTACCGTTACTGAAATCGAGAACCAACTTCTTTTCGATGAGGGTATTGCTGCAAAAGGGCGTTCTCTGACAGAGCAAATGATGAACGTCGATCTGAAAGATGCTTATCTTCATGCTTTCAAAATTGCCTCCGAGAATCCAACATATACTCCCCAGCTATTGCAACAGCTATCGGCACTTGTGATGCGTAGGACTGGTAGCGAATATTCCACCATTGCCGGACAATTTGATTCATCTAAGGGCGAGTTCCGCCTGTGCAATGTCAGTGCAGGAATTGGCGATAGAAGTTATCTTGCCTATAACAAAGTTCCACGCGCTGTGAAAGACTTCTGCAAATGGCTTAACGACGAAATTGCCAATATAGACAAGACAGATATTGCAGCTTGCTACCGTCTGAGTTTTGAAGCACAATTCCGACTCGTAACTGTTCACCCTTGGGTTGATGGCAATGGACGCACTACCCGATTGGTTATGAATATGATCCAACGTCAGTTTGGTCTTGTTCCGTCTATCGTAAGAAAAGAAGACAAGGGTGAATATATACAGTCATTGGTTGACAGCCGAGAGAATGACGATTCAACCATAGCCCAGGATGTTATGCTTCGTCACCACATTGCAAATCTCAATCTGCGAACTTTACAGTATCAAGAAAATGACACTGTAAATCTGCAATCTGACACTGTAAATAACACTGTAAATTTGAGGAGTGACACTGTATCCGAATTGAAGGAAGGGCTGAAAAGGATCTACATAGCCATTCGAAACAATCCGGAAATTACCCATTCACAACTTATGGAAATCTTCAACATCTCCGAATCAACTGCCAAGCGAGCAACCAGAGATCTTAAGAAACTCGGTTACATAGAAAGGGAAGGTTCAGACAAAACCGGCCGATGGGTTATCCTTAAATAAAAGTCATGAGCGAATTTGACGAGTATATAATTCACGGAGAACCGGGACAGAAGGAGAAGGCTGATGCATGGCAAACGGCAATCACCAAAAGTGCAACAGAAGATATCCCAAAGAGCAATATTTGCACTTTGAATTGTACTTTGGAAGAAACGGCAGATGTCTTGAGAAGGGGCTAAGAATGTTAGACAGCAATGATTGCGGAATCATCGAAGTTGGTGTTTTCGCCACAGAAGACGTAACCGAGAGGATTGCTGACGAGGTGGGTGTTGCCAATCATCAGGTCGGTACGATGATGTGAATGTCCGTAAATCCATGCGGAGATTCGGCTGTCAGCAATGTAGTTGCCGAGTTCGGTGGCGTAGGCAGCATTCAGTACACTTCCCTTGTGTCTGTCTTCGATGGCTGCGAATGTGGGTAGATGGTGCGTAACTACAACTATCTTTTCAGCATCGCTTTCACTTACTGACTGCTTGATAAACGCGAGGTTTCTCTCAAACTCATCATTGATGTTTTGAAGTGCCAGGCGTCGCTTGTTATAAAGAATCTGTGAGTAGTCGTTCATTCCATTCTGAATGGCGAATTCATCAACAGGTGGTATTCTCGACCATAATGTTGAGAGTATGAAATCAACCTTATCAATCCTCACTACCTTATTGTGATAATAACCTACATTTGGGAGGAACATCTTTTGCCAGCTCTCACCTTGTGCAGCTATATCTCCGTTGTTGTAATATTCATGATTACCAGCAACCATCAATACCTGACGGTAGTTTTCAGAAGCCCATTTCCAGTATCTTAGATTTGGAATTGTCGTGTCAACGAGATACCCAACATCGCCGGCAATGACAAGCACATCACCTACCACCTCCAGTGGCAGTGATTTCATGAAGCGCATATTATCATGAAACTCCATGTGCAGATCGGAGCAATACTGTATCTTCATCGATTAACTGGTTTCTTATATAACATAAAGTTACGGCATATATTTGAATCTGCCGAACATTTTTGCCGTGAAAATACTTTAGTGAGAGTCTCAAACTTTATTACCGCTGTAATTATTACCGTGGTGACAATATTTCCAGTTCATTTTACTATTCTTTTTAGTAGAATATTTTGCAGGTTGGAGATTTTTGAGTAATTTTGTAAATATCATTCTACGGAATATTATAGCGTATATTTAGATTTAATTATCATCATAATGATATTATCAAATAAGTCTCTGACAACTCCTGATGTGATACGGAATCTTGGATTGAGGTTCCGTGATTACAGGTTGCGGTTGAGGATGACTCGTAAAGAGGTTTCCGAGGC
>JAIDSM010000037.1 GCA_029061225.1 Muribaculaceae bacterium | reverse complement strand
TTTATATACTTACCGCGTATCCAATAGGAATTCTGCTTTGCTCATGGGTAGGCGGTTTGGCTTCGCCCAAGCTAAAGCAAGTCCAACCCCCCTTTTATCGTCCATCTGCAAATGTTAAAAATACAAAAATCTCTATTCTCTATTCTAAATTCTCAATTATTTTGACTATCTTTGCACCCGCATTCCGAAAGGCATGCACATGAGTGGAGAAATTTGGCTGCTTGCGACCACTGAAAAAAATGCTAAAACTGCACCGAGCCCCCTCCGCGCGTCTGCGTGTGGGCTCCAGCTGTCGAGGCATTCTGAGCGCAAGCCCAAGATGCCTCTTTATTATTTTGTATTAACCCCTGTCATTATGCATTTTGCATTTTGAAATATGAATTGAAAACAATGAGCTACTTATTCACATCAGAATCCGTCTCTGAAGGCCATCCCGATAAAGTGGCCGACCAGATTTCCGACGCTCTCCTCGACGAGTTTCTCGTGCGTGATCCCAAGAGCCACACGGGCATTGAGACTCTTGTCACTACCGGTCAGGTAGTCATCGCCGGAGAAGTGTCTTCCGACGCTTATGTCGATCTCCATGCGGTGGTCCGCAACGTCATAGACCGTATAGGCTACAACCGAGGTGCTTACCGTTTCGATGCCGACAGCTGCGGCATTTTCTCCGCGATCCACGAGCAGAGCGCCGATATCGCCCAGGGTGTCAACCGTGAGGTGGAGGAGCACCAGGGTGCCGGCGACCAGGGCATGATGTTCGGCTACGCCGTAAATGAGACCGAGTCTCTTATGCCGCTTACCCTCGACCTCGCCCATATGTTTGTTCAGGAACTCGCCGACATCCGCCGCGAGGGCAAGGAGATGACCTACTACCGTAAGGGCAAGCTCGTCACTTATCTTCGTCCCGATGCCAAAAGCCAGGTGACGGTCGAGTACGACGACAATGGAACCCCTCTCCATATTAATACACTCGTCATCTCCACTCAGCATGATGAGTTCATCGAACCGCTCGAGGACACTCCCGAGGCCCGTCGTGTCGCTGAGAATAAGATGCTGGAGGTGATACGCCGTGATGTCCGCAATGTGCTTATCCCGCGTGTGCTTGCCAAACTTCCCGAGAAGACACGCGCACTCTTCGACGATTGCCTCATCCTGCACGTCAATCCCACCGGAAAGTTTGTCCTCGGCGGTCCTCATGCCGATGCCGGTCTTACAGGCCGTAAGATCATAGTCGACACATATGGTGGTCGCGGCGCGCATGGTGGCGGTGCCTTCTCCGGCAAGGATCCTTCCAAAGTAGACCGTTCCGCCGCTTACGCATGCCGCCACATCGCTAAGAATCTTGTGGCAGCAGGAGTCACCGACGAAGTACTTGTGCAGGTGGCCTACGCCATCGGAGAGGCAAGTCCGGTAAGCTTCAACATCAACACTTTCGGCCGCTCCAAGGTCAATATGTCTGACGCTCAGATCGCCGACGTTGTTAAGGGTCTCTTCGATCTGAAACCGCAGGCCATCGAGAAGCGTTTCGGCCTACGCGAGCCTATCTATCTCGAGACCGCCGCATACGGCCACATGGGCCGCACACCCCGCAAAGTGAAGAAAGTCTTCAAGTCAGGCTACGATGCGGAGCCGATAGAGCGCGAAGTCGAGCTCTTCTCCTGGGAAAAGCTCGACTCCGTCCCCGCCATCCGCGAAGCCTTCGGCCTTGATGTCTAATCATGGATGGCGGTCATCCTGACCGCCAACTCATATCATGCAGAAACCCCGGGCCTCAAAGCCCGGGGTTTCTCAATACAGTCAGATTAGCCTCGGAGAGGCGCTGCATAGCCCAATTATGAATTATGCATTATGAATTCACAAAAACCAAGTATTCTCCGGCCTCCAGCGACATCGGGACGTCGGCCGGTTCGCCGCGGAAATAATCCTTCATGCCGCTTACGTCAGGCTTTCCACCGGTAAATTCCACAGCCTGATCCTCGCTGCCGAGGTTGACCATCGTCACCACCTTAGAGCCGTCCTTCTCGCGTGAGAACACCAGCAGATCCTGACTTACTGTCGGATAGCTTACGATTGTGCCTCCGTCGACTCCGGCTGCCAGAGCCTGTTGTGAATGCTTCAGGGCATTAAGCTTTTTGTAGAATTCAAAGTATTCGTTGCGCGGTTCCCACTGCGGGGCCTTGTCCTTCTCGAAGAATTCGAAAGCGCGGTTCATACCGGTCTCCTGACCTGTATATATCATCGGCATTCCGGGGAGCGTGTAGGAGAGGACCGCGAATGCGTTCGTCAGGTTGCCCAGACGGTCAAACTCCGTGCCTTCCCAAGAGTTGAGGTCGTGGTTGGTCACCATATTCATAAGATATGTATCCTTGGGATAATCCTCGGCCTGCTGCTCGAGCAGCACATAAATGTCGGTGGCATGTTTCTCGGGGAATTCCTTGATCTTTCCCTCCTTGTCCTTGAATGTATATTGGCCCGAGGTAGCGGAAATCTCGCTGAAGAGATCCTTCATAGGCCAGTTGTAGCCCATGTCGAAACCATTCTTCTGAAGTTCCGGTACGCTTGCCTCTGCAAGCATGAATAGATCAGGCTTGGCAGCTTCAAGCTGCGGACGGGCTTCGTCCCAGAAATCTGTCGGTACTTCCATAGCCACGTCGCAGCGGAATCCGTCGACTCCCACTTCCGTCAGCCAGAACTTCATGGCGTCGATCATCCCCTTGCGCATCTCCGGATTGGAATAGTCGAATACGTAGACATCTGTCCAGTCGTAGACTCCCTTCATGTTGCCGAGTGAATCCTTCTCATACCAGTCGGGATGTTCGGTGACCCACTTGTTGTCGCGTCCCGAATGGTTTGGCACCCAGTCGAGTATCACCTTCATGCCCTTGTCGTGTGCGTCCTTCACCATCTCTTTAAACTCGTCGATCGTGCCGAATTCCGGATTGAACGCCGTGTAGTCGGCCACTGAGTAGTAGCTGCCGAGCGTGCCCTTGCGGTCTTGCTTGCTGATTGGGTGTATTGGCATCATCCATAGTATGTCTACTCCGAGGTCTTTAAGCCGTGGCAGCTCTTTCTGGAAAGAGGTCACTTTTCCGTCATCGCTGTATTGACGTAGGTTCACCTCATAGATTACCGCGTTGCGGCTCCAGTCCGGATGTTTCACGTTGGTGTAGGTAGAGTCGCGTTCCTCACCCTCGTTTTCTTTAGATGATCCTTTTCCGCCGCAGGCGGAGAAAAGAAGTGCGCCGATCATACCCAGCGCCGGTAACAGTCTCTTCATGGCTATTCCTGTTTTTAGGGTTATTGCATTTGGAATTTCTTTCGCAAATTTAATAAATTCCCCACGATTATCCAAAAAAGGCCGACGGAAAAAATCCGCCGGCCGATACTTCATACTGCGCTTTGCGCCGAAACTTCATACTGCGCTTTGCGCCGATACTTCATACTGCGCTTTGCGCCGATACTTCATACTGCGCTCTGCGCCGATACTTCATACTGCGCTCTGCGCCGATACTCATTTCACTACCACTTTCCGGGTCTTGCCGTTGTTGAAGCGCACTATGTTGACTCCCTTTGCGGGAGCTGCGAGGCGCACGCCGTTGATGTCGTATATTCCTTCTATGGAGAGACCCTCTTCCGGTGCGGTGACTCCTACGGTATCTCCGTCTTTTACTGCGCTCTTCGCGCTGAGGCCGCCGAATTCATTGACTGCCTGTACGTAGTAGCCTTCCGGAGTGGTGGCGTCGGTGGCGATGGCTGTCTCGGTGGTGATTTCCACTACCTCGTCGTTCTTGGTCACTACATAGCAGATAGCATAGTCTACAGGTTCCCATTCGATTGTGCCGTTGTTGAGTTTGGCTGCGGGAGTGGCGCAAGACTCGGTCTTGATTGTCGGCTCCCAGTTGTCTGCTCCTGATAGCACGTTCTTGATAGTGTACTCGGCTGCCTCCTCGTCGGTCAGGAAGTTCTTTGCCTTGCCGTAAATCTTATTGCCTTCGCTGTCGGTGTAGTAGTAGGTGTCGCGGCGCTGAGAGAGGTCGAGCAGGTTGCCGTCGCCGTCGGTGGTGTTCCAGTCGGCCCAGAGTGCCGGGAGTCCGCCCATAGTCTCATACCAGCCGGTGGCGGGAATTGTCACTTCTGCCCGGGTGTTGAGGAAGACGGTCTTCGGTGCGTTGTGCCAGGGGCGTCCGAGCCATACAGTTGTCTCGGATGGAACTCCGGGAGCGGTGATCGTACAGTTGTTGAATACGTATCCCCATTCTACGTCGGCTCCGTGCGAGGGCGCTACTATGTAGCCGCCGCTCTTGCGGTTGATGTAGAGAGTCGTGTTGTCGATGTAGATGTTGCCGCTGTTGTAGATGAAGTCTACGGCTCCTTCGATGAATGAGTTGTGTACGTATGCGCGGTAGTTCGATGTCGAGGGAGTGATCCATGTATCCTGATAGGAGAGCATCGCCACGTTGTTGAAGATCGTGCGGTCGCCCATTGTGTTGAGGGCGAGGGCCTGAGGACCATCCTTCTTTTCGTGGCCCCATGAGTTCTCGAGGGTGATATTCTCGAAGAAGCAGTCATTGGATTTCACCACTACTGTAGCGCCTACGCTCACGTGGAGTGCGTTGGCTCCTCCGCAGAGCTTGTCGTCGAGGATCACTGTCTTGTCGCGGTCCTGTCCGATGATGTGCAGCATGGGCTTGTTGGCCGGGATATCGATATGCTCGTTGTAGTTGCCGTTCTTTACGAAGATGAGCCAGGGGTTGATGCGTCCTTCCGGAGCCGCGTCGATAGCTTCCTGCACTTTGGTGTAGTCTCCGGAGCCGTCAGCCGCTACGATTGCATCGAAGAGGTGTGCCTCGGGGCGTACGCGCTCCATGGTGGTGAAGGTCGATGTCAGTTCGGCGCATGGATTGCCGGAGCGGTCGGTGATTGCTCCCGCAGGTAGCTTGAAGGTATATGTGGAAGCGTAGTTGAGGCCTGCATAGTTGTAGACCACGCTCTTACCGCTTATGCGCGGAGTCAGGGTCTCTCCGTTGAGGGTTGCGTCGCCTGTCCCGATCTTGATCTTCTCGTCGAAGTTGATGATGATCGATCCGGTGGCTGACGCTCCTGTATCTCCGTCGGCGGGGATGATGCTAAGGGCCTGGGGTGCGGTGCTGTCGTCGGCCGCATCCTTGTTGGCGAGTACGAAGACTTCTGCGATGGCGAGTCCGTCATAGTCTGTCGCGTTGCCGACGAGAGCGGAGCTGCGGTCGGGCATGAAGCGTACCCATACACGCTGAGCGTTGGAGGCATCTGCCGGGAGGGCTACTTCTTTGGATGTCCATCCGGGAGCCAGTTCGTAGGTGGCTACTGTTGTGAAGTCCGTGCCGTTGGTGCTGTACTGCATTTCGTTTTTGGAGTATGTATTGTATTGCACTCCGAGGGCGGCAGCTACTGTCACTTCGGAGTAACCTATCGTCGAGAATGATATCTCGAAGTAGTTCTCGTCGCTCAGCAGCTTCCAGATTCGTGCTCCCCACTTGCCGTTTTCTGCTCCGTTGCTTACGCCGCGGGTGAGCCATGAGGTGGTGTTGCCGGCTGCGTTGCGGAGGCTGAGGAGTCCGGCGTTGTCGGTCTCGTCCTTATAGTCGGCTGCGCGTTCGCTGGCGGGCTGATCGAAGTATAGGTCCCATCCTACGATGTAGTCGCATGCCGCGAAGTTAGCGGTGACGTTTTTGTCTCCGTCCATTGTGAGGTCGCGGGTCGGAGCCGTGCTGTTGTCTTCCCAGTTGGTGAAGGTGAGGATGCGGTTGTTGGAGGTGGTTAGTCTCACGTCGGTGCCCTCCTCATAATAGTGGATGCCGTCTACCACGTTGCCTTCCGGTGTGTACTGCACGAGGTTGACGTTAGCGCCTCCCTGCAGGTCGAGGTTGAGGGCATAGACGTTCTTCCTGTCATAGTTGGCCGTGAGCTTGGTATCGGCCATAATCTGGAATGAATAGGGGTTGTCGGTCGATACGATATTTCCGTCGGCGTCGCTCCAGTGGGTGAAATGGTAGCCGAAGTTTTCGGTGGTGCTGACGGTAAGCAATGTCCCTTCATCGAATTCGCCTCCGGCAGGTGAGCACGAAAGTGCGCCGGCTCCTTCCATTGCTGAGGACAGCGAGAAAGTATATGAGGGTACTGCGATGATCTCGCCGGCTATGTCGGTGGTGAAGACCACGTTCTGGTAACCGTACTGCTTGTTGTTGGCAAGACCCTTGATATAAATCTTGAGCTCGATCTTGGTGCTGACTTCTCCAAGCTGTGAGAGGTCGATGGAGTAGTGGCCAACGTGTGGTGCTTCTTTGACGAGCTGCGGTGTCTGGTCTTCCAGAAGGAATGTTTTCTTGCCGTCTACTGTAGCTGAGCAGCTGAACTTGCCGCCGTTTGTACCTACGCGGCAGGCATCGAATTCCCATGTCTTGGGTGTGAGTGTAAGGCCGGCCTTCGGCGAGATGGTGAATGTGATGGCGTTGGCGTTGTTGTTGTCAGGATTGTTCCCCTCGATAGGCTGGAACTGCGAGATGGCGTTACCGCCGTCGGTCCTGATTCCGGCGAGCATAGTGAGGTTGGATCCAAGCGACATTTCGGCTACTGAGTATACACCCTCGACTGAGGATTCGCCTGCTGTGGCGGAGTCGCTACCGTTGTGTAGGGGCCATGTGAGGGTAGCGCCCTTGGTGTCGATAGCCCCTGCGAGGTCTCCCTTCTCAGCAGCGAAGCCCGGCAGTACCGCAAGGACGATTGCGCTTATCGCGGTCAGAAATGCTTTCTTGTTCATAAATGATTATGATGTCGGTTATTTGTATTATAAATTGATACTGCGCTCTGCGCCGAAACTACATACTGCGCTTTGCGCCGAAACTACATACTGCGCTTTGCGCCGAAACTACATACTGCGCTTTGCGCCGATACTACATACTGCGCTCTGCGCCGAAACTATTACATCCTTACCTTGGAAGTGTTGATCATTCCGTCTGCGCGGCGGTCGCATTTGATGTATACGTTTCCGGCTGTGGGGTTCTCGACTGCTATTCCCTGCAGGTTGAAGTAGGTGGAAGCTACAGTGGATTCTTCGATGTCCTTTACGCCCGAGGGATCGGCTGCTGAGGCGTATCCGTGAAACCTGATGTCGGAGAGGCAGAGCGTTTTGCCGGTTGCCTTACCGTTATACCAGGGATAGAATCTCAGTCGTGCGGACTGGTTGGGCTGAAGTTTCACTACAGGCTGGATCTTGCCGTCCTGCATGCTGTTGGCCGGCATCTTTGTCATGGAGAAGATAAGATTAGCGTTGGAGAAGTCATCCTCTGTGGAATACCATACGTGGAGGCACATTCCGTTGCCGCCGCATCCGCAGCAGAAATAGCTGATTTCGTCGATGTTGAGTTCTGTGCCTTCCGGCGCGGTGATGCCGAATTCTATGTAGCGTGTCGATACCTCATCGATTTCTCCTTCGGGCCATGTCTGCCCTTCGATCACGTTGCGCTGTGTCTTGCGGGTTGCCTCAAAACCTGTGTAGTCGGGCCATGTGGTGTTGGCGTTGGGATTGGAATATCTCTGAAGCTCCATGCCGTGCCATGATTCAGGAATGATGGTGACAGGTCCTTCCGTCACGCAGCTGTCATCTGATTCAAGTCGCCAGTAGGCTGAGAATTCAGTGCCTCCGGTGAGTTCCAATCCGGTTACTGATACCGGTATCTCGATCTTCTTGTCGCCGGCTACTATCTTGACCGTGGCAGTGTTGTTTCCTTCTCCGGCAATAGTCATCTTGGCGTAGAAGCGCTGTATGAGAGAGCCGCCGTTGTATGTCATCGTGGCGCTCTCTGTCCAGTTCTTCTGGTCGGTCGATACAAGCACGTCGCCGGTAGTTGTGATGGTCACATTGCCTGAGGCCGGAGTGAGGTCAAAACCGCTTACCATGAATTCCTTGGTCAGCGACTGTCCTTTGTAGCCCATGCCGAGATCGGCGTTGTCAGGTGTCACTGAAAGTTCGCTGGTCAGGTGGATATACTCGCTGAGAAGACCCTGCTCCTGACAGAGCTGTGTGAATCGGCGGGCTATCAGGGCTGCACCTGTTGCGCTGAGGTGGGTTGAGCCGTCACCGTCGCCGAGGATTGAGTGGCAGTCCTGGTCGCCATAGCTGAGATATAGGTCGGCTGTGGCAGATGTGAGGTCTACGTAAGGAACGTTCATTTCTTCTGCTACGAGCTTCATCTGGTAAGGATAGTCCATGGAGTGGTCGTCTGCCGCTACTTTCTGGCCCGTCTTGATTCCGTCTGGAGTCACGATCGAGAAACCGTCTCCGAGGTCGTGACGTCCGTTGCGTCGGATTGTGTTGCCTGAGAAATACATGCGGCAGATGCCTCCCACGAGGATCGGGGTGCATCCTGCGTCGCGCGTCTCTTGCACATACTTGCGGAGATACTCCTTGTATGTGGTGTTGGGGCAGGTGCCCCTGTAGTCGGTAGAGTTGGCTGTGGCGGTCTCTCCGATAGAGTTGTAGTAGGCTTTCACCTCATCGCCGTCCATGCCTTGGTTTTTCTCATCATTGTGGGCGAATTGGATGAGGACTATGTCGCCTTCCTGCATCTGTTTTTTCACCGATGTCCAGTAAGCCGCTTCATTATAGAAGCTTTTGCTTGAGGATCCGCTTTTGCCCCGGTTGTTGACTTCGATGCCTTCGAGGAATTGCTGGAGATACTGACACCAGCCGCGTGTTACGGTAGCGTTTTCATCATAGTTGGCCATCGTGGAGTCTCCGATGGTGTGGAGTTTTTTCGCAAGGGCGGGATTGAAGCCTCCGAAGCTGACGGCTGCTGCCGCCAGGAATGCGGTAAGTTTTTTCATGTCTGTATAGGTTAAAATTTGACTTTCTCTGAGCGCAAAATTACCCCGTTTTCCCCTGATTGATGGGTAAAATCGCGTAAAATAAGGGTAAAATTCCCTCAAAATCCCTATAAATGCACAAAAATACCATAAAAGCGTCCTATAATATGGTAGGGACGTACGGCTCGTGCGTCCGCCGTACTCAATCCCCCTTCCTGAAATTACCAGGTGTCACTCCATATGCCGCCTTGAAGCACTTGCCGAAATAGTTCATGTCTGAGAATCCGCAGTCGATAGCGATCTCCTTTATCGGGCTGTCCGTCTCCTTCAGCATTATCTTTGCTTTCGAGAGGCGGGTCGTCTTTAAGAAGTCGGCCGGCGTCACACCCATAAGAGACTTCATCTTCCTCGTCAGGCTGCTCTTGCTGACCGCCACCGTGTTTGCCATGTCGTCGACCGTAATGCCGCTGTCTGCGAAGTTCCTGTCGATGAAGTCCACGACTCTCGAGATGAGTTCCTTGTCCTCGTTTGATATCTTGACGTCGATTTCAGGTTCCGGCTCTTTCTCGGTTTCGGGCATAGACTTGGTGTCCGTTTCCTCTTCCTGTTCGTTCTTGGATTCTGTTTTATTCTCATAAGCCGCTGAAGTCCGCGCCTCTAATAGACTAAGGTAAGCTTCCAGGGTCTCGCGTTGCTTGCGCTTGATTCTGCGCATGTAGATGATCGTCCATGTGATTGTGGCTGTTACTGACAGGATTGCCAATACATAGAGAAGTTTCGCCCATCCTGTCTCCCAGAAAGTCGGTTTTACGTCGATTGTTATGGTGCGTCCATTGTCAAGCCAACGACCCGTTATGTCGGTGGATCTTACGCTTATTTTATGTTTCCCCGGTTCAAGACGTGTGAAGGTCAGGGTCCGGAGTTTGCCGAGAGGAATCCATTCTTCATTATCATCACTGCGGTAGGCGTAACTGACAGTCGACGCATCCGAATAGCACAATGCAGCGAATGTAAGGGTCATGGACCTTTCATTAGGTTGCAGCGTGATGGTTTCGGTCTTCGGACTCAATGGTATGCTCTGACCTCCCTCTATATTATAAGAGGTGAATGCTACCGGGAAATCATGATCATGTGCGATATCGTTGCTGAAGTCGACAGCTACCGCTCCGTCGTTCAGTCCTATAAGCCAGCGCCCGTCGTCGATCTTTAACGGACTGACCTCCCTGAAGTCAAGGTCTCTCTTCCAGAAGGAAGCCCCGAGAACCTCTATGTCTCCTTTCCCGGAAGGTTGAAGCAGATTGATTTCCTTTTTTCCGACCACGAGTATCCTTCCGTCCGGTAGTAGTCCGAGGGTAAGGGCTGTCTCTGAGATCGCAGGATGGCTGCTTTTCACTCCGGAGAAATTCCATTTTGCGTCATAGGCGGTCGAGAGTGGAGACATCAGGATGTTGAGTCCGTCGCTTTCCGTGGCAACGTATAGCCTTCCGTCACTCCCTGCTATGGCATCCATAGTAGCAATGTTGCCCAAGGCAAGCTCGTCGCCCGGAGCCGATCGGTGAAGCCTGAACTTGATATTGTCTTTGCGTATGTCATTGGGCATAGGGAAACTAAGTAGACCCTCCGTGGTGGTGGCCACAATAATTGAGTCTCCTAAAATATGGATGCGTCTTGCTTTGTCGGCTTGATACGGATATGTTTTGCGTTCGATAAGCGGAATGATTCGAGGGTTCGGACTTGACGGTTGCTCCATCACCTCGATTCCGTTGCCTAAGGTTGCCAGCCATAGGCGTCCTTTTGAATCGAAGGCCATGTCATAGTAATTGTCATATCGTCGCGTGTCGTTGTCGGAACTGGTCGGATTCAATTCCTCTTTCGTGAAGTGCTCCACAGTGTAGCCGCTTCCCTCATGTCGTGGGATGAGCCTGAAAAGACCGTCAGGTTTCGATCCGAGCCATATGTGTCCTTGAGGGTTTGTCGCTATTGAGTAGATCGGAGATCCGAACCTTACCGCGATTTGGGAAAGGGTGCCGTCAGGCTTCAAGTAGGAGAGACTACCGTCAGCTGTGTCGCTGACAGTCACGTACTCAGAATCGCTCCACGACATCCATATGCGTTTTTGATTGTCTACCATTGAGGCTCGCAACTGCGAGGGCTCGGGAGCCGTAATGTAGGTAAGAGGCGACGTGCCGAAGTCTATTTTGTGTATCCCTGCATGGCTGATCATCCATACGTGTCCCTGACTATCCTCGCAACTGTATTTAATAGGGCTCCCCTTAGTATCCACTGTAGCGATGACCTTGAAAGTGTCTTCAGGATTATGTCCTGTCATGATGCGGCCGTCTTTGGTTACGCACCAGAGGTTACCCGTATTGTCCTTCGTGGTATAGGCCACGTCATTCCGGTCAAGCGACTTTGGAAGAGGAGCCTTATGAAAACCTGCTGTCTTAAGTTTTATGGGATCATCCTTGGTCAGTACCTTGAGAGTGGATGAGGTGTCTTCCCCCTTTACGAGTTTTTGCGCATCAAAGACTAAAAGGCGACTGTCGGAGGTGGTCAGTACTATATCGCCGTCTGTGGTTTCCCTTATGGCATTCTCTATCCTGATGTTTTCTCCAAGTTTCTCCTCTATCTGTGAGTGAAGATCGGTATATTCATAGGTGCCGACATCGAAGAGAACGATATTGTCATCGATGCGGCACCACAACATTCCGTCCGGCCCGGGCTTTATATCGCGGAAGCGGGACGAATACTTCCTCACATCGTTGTCAACTGCGGGGCGGATGGGGCGGAACTCATATCCGTCGAATCGGTAGAGGCCGTTCCAGGTAGACATCCACATGACGCCGTTGTGATCCTGCACGGTTCTGGATCCGGTAGAGGCCGGCACACCCTCTCGGTCATTGTAAGTCGTCACAATGCAGTAAGGTTCGGCGGCTGCTCCCGCCAGCCACCACACCATCACGACCACAAGACTGAAAAGTGTCCGGTACATATCTCTCAGCTCTATCTTCACATTGTTGAAGATGCAAATATAACACTTTTTCCACTCACCTCCAAATCTACCAATCTATAATTCCGTCAGTTTTCATCATATTGAAAAGTTTTATCAAATTCCATAAAAGTTTTCATTATAATGAAAACTTTCTGTAAAAATATCTTTCCAACATATCCCAATCTCAATTTGGTTTTCTACCGCTTTCTACCGCCACTGAAAAATCCCAAGAATCGCGCTGCTGGTTGGTCTCCGGCCGAAATCCCCATCCCTTCCATCTCTTTTACTGGCAGTGGCTTCACCCGCCGTCCTCGAAAAAAAAGATTGCGCAGCAGGTCTCTCGAAGGTGAAATTCCCCGATCCGGAGAGTCTGAGATAGTAAGCCGAGCATACTCGGCGTAAAAGAATCCTTGCGAAGCCATTCCCTCCTCGAGTTTCTGCTCGTTCCCCAAGGTCTCTGTTTGTTTCGGTGTATGAGCCTCCGGCTCATCCCTTACCAGAGCCTTTTTGTCTCCGGCCCCGAGCTTCAGCGAGGTGCAATGAATTTTTAATTGATCATTAATCATTGATAATTGATCATTGAATTCACGTCCTTATTCTAATGGAATGGTATCGGACTAAATCCTCTCTCCTAAAAGCAGGTAAGAAAATGTCTCAATCCTTGTTCTACTGGAACGGTGTCGGACTACTGGAGTTCGAGCTACCTTTGGACTCCTATGGTCTCAATCCTTGTTCTACTGGAACGGTGTCGGACAATGGGACTATTTAAGAAAATCGCAACCCGAGTCTCAATCCTTGTTCTACTGGAACGGTGTCGGACGAGAGATCAGAGATCAGTCCCTCCCCTTTGTTGTCTCAATCCTTGTTCTACTGGAACGGTGTCGGACTTCTAAAGAAGAGCATACACGGCAGTGTAGTGAGTCTCAATCCTTATTCTACTGGAATGGTGTCGGACCGACTGACCCTCAGCCAATTGAGATTTTGAACTCAATTGCTAGGCAGTATCCAAACACCGAGACATCAATCACTTACCCCTCCGTCCGACAAATTATTCGCAAAAGTAATAAAATTCTTGATTCAATCCAAGCATTTCAGCAATTTTTTTAGTCAAATCCGTTAAAAATCAAAGATATCCGTTTTCTCAAAAGTTTTGTTGAGCAAAGCAATTCCTGACATTTGCGAAAACTGGCAAATTTCCGAATTTCTATCTCCTTTAAAATCAACAATATCCAACTTAGGCGATATAGCCCTATCCCCCGTATTTTTCGCAAGAGAGCCAGAGGAAATGCTGAAATCATACATTTGCGAAAGAATCCAAGCCTGCTGAAATTGTCCGATATTTAGGATTGTCCTAAATATCAGCGATTTCCATACCGGGGATTTTTTCGCAAATGTTTTCAGTCGAAATTGGTCAGATTGACGCATCGGAAGGAAATTACCGTAGTTCGGTGTGGTAAGGTTCGTAGACAGGAGAGAGGTAATGGGCGGCAAATTCACTTGCCTCTACGCCGGTCCATCTCCTCGACGATGATGGGGATGGCAACGGCAGCGATCTTCAATGCAGTCTTAAGCATGTTCAATATGATTTAGTGGTGAAAAGATATGGTGGAAAAAGGAGAGAGGACGGCAAGGTGCAGGATTATTTCCTGGGCCTGGGGACACGTGGCGGAAAAGGAGAGCGTGGAGAGCGAGGCGGAAACGGGCAGGGATCAACAAAGATTTTCATAGCGGAAGTTTTTTATGGGTTAAGATAAAAGGAATATCAGAGAGGTGCCGGGAATCGGGAGTCTACCCGGCGGATTCGTGGGAGGGTAGAGGAGAGTGTCGGGTGTCCTACCGTAAGTGGGTAAGGATGCGGATGAGGACGTCGATGGCGGAGTCGGGAATACGGGGAGGTAATGGGCAGATGATCATAAGCGTTGGTGTTTGGGTTTATGAAATAAGGTTGTCGAGAGAAGGTGGTGTCGTCTGGAAAGTCTTTCCTTTCGACGGTGCAAAGTTACGGCAATTTTCCGGTTCGCACAATATCTGATGTGCGTGATATGCACAATGGTTGGTGCCAGAGTCTGCTTTCGACTGGTGAAATGTTGGCAAAAGACAGAAGAGAGGGATGGACCGTCACAAGTCCCAAAGCCGGTCAAGGAACGAGCCCCGGCGAGGAAAAGGCGAAGTGGGAAATGTAGGAGGCAGCGGGCACGGATCAATAAAGATTTTCATAGCGGAAAGTTTTTTGTGTTAAGGTAAGAAAGATGTCGGAGATGTCAGGAATCAATCTCGAATCCCCGAAGAAGTCAAGTGGAAGAGGTAGCCCTTATTTGGCTCCTTTCTTGGCGGTAGGTGTTTTGGAGAAGACCGGAATGGTAGAGAGAAGAAGAATCTTAAGGAGTAAATTCATAATGGTTGTATTTAGGTTTGTGTCATCGAGGAAGACTTTGTCGTTCCCTCATCGACACTGCAAAATTACATCTTTTCTTGGACCACTGCAATATCTGTTGTGCGTGATATGCACATATTGATTCCTCAATTAGATTGCTAAGTCCATGTCTTTCATTTCATAGCAAAGCCAGTTGTCCTCAAAAGCATCCCGTTGTGTTTTATATATTGCCTTTTTTGTATTATCCTTTCTTTTTACCGCCAGCGGCTCACCCGCCGTCTTCGAAAAAAAAAGATTGCGCAGCAGGTCTCTCGAAGGTGAAATTCCCCGATCCGGAGGGTTTGTGATAGTCCACCGAGCATGCTCTGCCTAATCCCACATCCTCCCAAAAAGGGCTCTTTCCTAATTTAGTTGAAAACGAAGGGAGGCATAATGATCTTTACCTTTAGCAGATGGATCTTGGCCTTCC
>JAIDSM010000036.1 GCA_029061225.1 Muribaculaceae bacterium | reverse complement strand
CCTCTTTCAAGGGCTTCATTCAGGAGTGCGCGGCCTACATAACCGGTGGCACCCAAAAGAACAATATCTTTCATAAAGTCTTCGTTATTATAATTAGTTACTTTTTGTTATCTTTGTAATTAAAACAAGTATAAACAAGATACGGTTCATATCGATTTTACTGAAAGCCAGTAACATCAATGTTACCGTTGCTCATATTCAAAGCATTTTGTAACTAAAAAATTTCTAAAAAAATGAAGAGATCCACACTTATGGATGCATTCGACCCGAAATGCCCAATCCGAAACATTCTTGCCCGCTTCTCGGAGAAGTGGGGATTGCTGGTGATATATACCCTCACGCTGAGACCCAAGATGCGTTTTAACGAATTAAGGAAAGAAATTCCAGATATTTCTGCCCGTATGCTGAGCGCAACGCTCAATACACTTGTGTCAGACGGACTGGTGGAAAGATATTCCTACAATACTGTTCCTCCGACAGTGGAGTATTCACTGAGCCCAATAGGACTGACATTGGTCCCATATCTGGAGAGCCTAATAGGATGGGCTAAGGAATATGGTGCCGACATTATGGCTCACCGTCTTAATTCACAATCCAAATAAAAATGGATACACCCAATGTCTCTTCATTTTTGTGATTTTGCAAGATATTGCACACGCTCCTGGCAGGCAATATTCCATGTAGCGCCGTGCGTCTACATGCCTACATTGGAAAACAACAACGGTTGATATGCTCCGTGTCGATAACACTGAGCATAGTCAGCCGATTCTTTTTATGACTATCCCGGTGTTGACGAATACGGCATACCAGCCAAAGACATCGAGGTTTGCCTACAGCTACTCTTCAATGTCTTTCGCGTCAATGCCTGTCAAGATTTCACTTTCATGATCTCTGATGTAGGGATGCAGGCGATCCCCATATTTTTCATGTCAAATATATTGGCATTGGCGACTTCTTCGGTCATGGCTGAGCAACAATCCGTAACAATTGTCGTGTTGTAGTCTCGACTCATTGCATCAACAGCTGTCGTACGTATACAGTTAGGGTATTGTGTGCCTGTGATATAGATATTCTTCACTCCCAATCCACGAAGGACTATCTCCAGATCCGTACCCATAAAACAGCTGAACCGCTGTTTGGTAATTTTAATATCTCCCCTTTGTGGAGCTATCTCATCAGGCATCTCCGAACCCACGGATCCTGGCAATAAGTATGGATGCCCTTCCTCAAAGAAATGACGTCTGAACATATCCGCAT
>JAIDSM010000035.1 GCA_029061225.1 Muribaculaceae bacterium | reverse complement strand
ATGCGATAGTAGCTCAGTTGGTAGAGCATCAGCTTCCCAAGCTGAGGGTCGCGGGTTCGAGCCCCGTTTATCGCTCTCTCGATCAAGCCTCACCGCAAAAGGTGGGGCTGATTTGTTATATCATCAGTTAGAAATCCCGATTAATCTTGATTGTCTCGATTAATCCCGATTAATCAAAAACCATACAGACCATGGAAAAGAAAAAAACAATCCCGGTGCTTCTTATCACCGGCTACCTCGGAAGCGGTAAGACTACGCTTTTGAATAAGATACTCAACAACCGCAAGGGTATACGCTTCGCGGTGATAGTCAACGATATCGGCGAGGTCAACATCGATGCCGACCTGATAGCGAAAGACGGTCTCGTAGGTCAGGGCGACGATTCACTCGTAGCTCTGAAGAACGGCTGCATCTGCTGCACGCTGCAGATGGACCTCGTAAATCAGCTCGTCGACCTGATGGAGGGTGACCGTTTCGACTATATCGTGATAGAAGCCAGCGGTATATGCGAGCCGGAACCGATAGCGCAGACCATAGCTTCGATTCCCACGATGGGACCTGCAGTGACACGCAACGGCATCCCTGTGCTCGACTGCATCGTTACGGTTGTTGACGCTCTCAGACTCCAGAGCGAGTTTGGCAGTGGAAAGTCATTGACAGTAAAGGGATATGGAGAGGAAGACCTGGAGAATCTGGTAGTGCAGCAAATAGAGTTCTGCAACATCGTTCTTCTCAACAAGATCTCTGAGGTTTCGAAAGAAGACGCCGAGATGATCCGGGAGGCGATCCATGCCTTGAATCCCGGAGCCAAGGTTATCGAATGTGACTATTGCGACGTGGATTTCAGCGAACTGCTCGATACCCACATGTTCGACTTCGGGAAGGTAGCGACCTCCGCCACATGGATCCGCGAGATAGAGAAACCACTCGAGGAGATTGAGGCCGAAGAGCATGAGCACCACCATCACGACCATGATCATCATCACGAGCATGATCACGATCATGAACATGACCATCATGACGACCATGACCATGAATGCCATCACCCCCACCATCATCACCATCATCACGGCGAAGGTGAAGCCGAAGAATATGGCATATCCACATTCGTATATTATAGAAGACGTCCGTTCGACCTTAACAAGTTCGATTGGTTCTGCGCCAAGCAATGGCCGAAGAGCGTGATTCGATGCAAGGGCATCTGCTATTTCAGCGAGAACCGCGACATGAGCTATCTATTTGAACAGGCCGGAGTGCAGAAGAAGCTTACGGAATGCGGTCAATGGTTTGCCACCGCACCGGAAGATGAACTGCAGCGTTTCTTCGCCACGGAGCCGGGATTGCTCCGCGACTGGGACGAAGAGTATGGCGACCGTATGGACAAGTTGGTCTTCATAGGCCGCGGCATGGACCGCGCCGCCATCACCGAGGCGCTCGACGCCTGCTTAGCATAACCGGACACTAAAAATCCTTCGGCATTCGGGCCGAAGGATTTTTTTATCTCGCTTGCGGAAACGTCTCATTCCAAGACCCAATACCTAATATTCCCAATATTCCGGCTGAAAATTTTGGTTATTGCCCGGTTTATTACTACATTTGCAAAAAAGTACTACCTTCTGCGCATTAAGGAGTTCGACAAGATACCAACCACCCCTATAGACGAATGGATGGACTATCTGAAAACCGGTGTCGTGAAGGAGAACACCCGCACTCCGGGCCTGCAGCAGGTCAGGGAGAAGCTTAAGTTGCTTTCAATGACGAAGGCTCAGCAGGAGGCATATTTCCGCCATCTCGACAACTTGATGCAGGATAACGACGCGTATGACACAGCCATCTCGGAAGGCCATGCAAAAGGCCGTGCAGAAGGCCGTGCAGAAGGCCGTGCAGAAGGAATAGAGGAAGGTCGGGCGGAAGGCGAGGTCAATGCTAAGAAAGAGATCGCCCGAAAGATGCTGCAGGAAGGCCTTGATATTTCATTGATAGTGGCCTTAACCGGCCTCTCCATATCCGAGATAGAATCCCTGTGACACGCCAATCTGTGATGACAGCGTAACCCATAGGTAAGGCGACATGCATTCGCTTGGGCATAGCCAATTTCTAACCGCCCCCGATGCGCGCGCACCTGCGTCGAGTGTAAGCATTCGTAGAGTACTCATAGCAAAGTCGCGCCAGCATGCGCTAGGAAATAAACGCCCTGATAGGAATGGTCAAGGCTCACATGGACCCCAACTTACACAACTCCGAGGCTTATGAGACTCTACTACAACTCCGGTAAGGTAGCTCGCAAAGTGACATCTTAATAAATCATAATGTCGGCTACAACCTCTCGAAGTTGTAGCCGACATTATGATGAGTTGCAACTGCAAGGTGTACTTCAGTAAATACTTCCGAATAATCGGCGGAGTAACATTGCTACACCCACCGATTTTCCTTTATTTATTCTTGCTATTTATCCAAAATTAATTTTATCGGACAGGCATCGCGATAATTATTGGCTGTGTAAGGATTGAAGTCGAAATTGAAGTAGTTTAAATCCCAACCTAAGCAATTACCCCTTGTTCCGTTGTTGTTTATTGGTCCGCCATTAGGGTTTCGTTTATCAATCCAATAGATATTGCCGGCTGCAATTGGTAGATTATACGGAATTGGACGATAAAGATTGTCGTGATTAGACCCTGTTGTCAGAGGCTCATAGACATCAGCATATCTCAACACTCCATAATAGTTAGGATCTTCAACATACTGACCGTTGGTAGCTGGTATTTTCGGAACTTGGAACATTTGACGTCTGCCTGTGCCATATTTTCCGACCGGGAAGAAAATTTGATTACCGTCTTCCTTATTATAGACTATAATGCCTCGCATACCTCTTTCATCAGTAAATTCACCTGTATTATCAGGGTCTATAAGTCCATAAGCACCCTCAGCGGTTATTTGAGGCTTAGTTGCAGCACTGCCATATACAACACCAAATCCAAACTCTGTGTTCTCATCGTATGTTAAATTCCACCAATCTTCGTATGATGGGACTCTATATTTTGTCCCATCTTCAGTTACAAATTTTCCTAATCCTCTGTCAGAACTTAAGTCATTTCTATAACCAATAATCCCAGGAGTTGGATTAATCGATGTTGTTGTCCCTCCCCAGGTTCGTCTTTCCCATTCACCATTGATTTTGTTGGCAACCATATACTCAAAATTCCGACCGGGTGGTAGAAGCGGACCTACTCCACCTTCAGATTCCATATTATTCTTTACGAGGATACCGTAATCCTGTCTTCCACGTCGGAACATCGACCCCAACATAAGAGGATTCTTTGTCAAAACAGCGTCATATTCATCATTTCCGGATCCACGGTCACCTGTACCCTCTCTGTAAGTAGCCTGATAAAGCGAAAATGAGCTCCAAGTATTTCCTCCCATTTCAATGGCTTCGCCATATCCTTTACGCACAAGGATTTTGTGCAGACATTGATTGCCATGATAGAGAACCTTTACGATAGCACATTCTGATTTATTATCACCGACGCTTCCACCCCCAAAATTGATTGTAAAATTAATCTCAGTGTCAGAGTATCCGTGAATAGTCTTTCCATCCTCTGACAAGTAACAATCATCCGGATGATCCGGATGTTTACTTAAAGAAAAACCTGCATAACTTGAACCCTCAATATGTGCGCTCCATTCTCCCTTTGACGTAAAGGGCATGAAATTGGACATGCCGTTAGCATTTTCTGCTTCAAGTAAAGTCACATAAAAGGGTTCGGATCTACCCTTATCCCTCCAGACACCTTTAGGGTTGACGAGTCGTTTTACCTGATATACAGTTACTTCTTTATTATCTTCAGATCCATTGGCAAACTCAGCGTGTATATTTAGAACAGCCTTTCTTTCAAATCCTTCGTATGGATTATTACCGGAGAAACCGGAATCCTCGATCAAACTCTTGGCACGTGTCCATACCGGCAGTAATAACGTCTTTTGATTAGGTATACGATCACCGTTATCTTTATATACATAAGTAACTTTATATCCGTCGTTTCCAGACGTGTTCGTATAATCTATTTCAGGATTCAGTTGATCTTTATTAAACTCTCTTTCTCCTTCTTTATTAGTTTTATAATAATTTATTAGGGCCGCATTCGCTGTCGCACTGTGATTTTGCTGAATAATAGTTTTTTCTCCCAAATTGGGAAGATGAAGGGCAAGAAACCCAAAAGCCGGATTATTTACTGTACGCTTCAAATATTCACTATTATAATTCATATATTCACTATTATAATAAGCAGCACTATTCCACTTGAAAGCATATAAAGGGTCAGGTGATGTAGATGATTCACCTTCCGGTGGCAAACCAGTTGAAGTTGTAGGGTCATAAGGAGCCCAATTGTTTTCCTCTATAGTCACAACAAGTTTTGTGCAATCACCGAGAATACGAATAGGAAGTTCGCTTTTTTGATAATAGAGGTATGACACACGGAATTCAGGTGGCACCTCTATTCCCGGTTCCGGCAACTCAAAGTCTATATGCCAGTCAGGATCGTTGGCCCAACCGTTGAAACCTAATGTAAGCTTGAAGTGATAATTCCTCTGAGCGTTATAGTCATAATCAATATCCTTTCCAAGCATGAAACGGTATTTGATAGTACCTTCACCAACCTTTTTTGGATTGGAAGAGATATAATAAGCCTCAACTTCAATATATGTGCCAAGAGGTACACGATCTTTAAAATCTTTGCCATCCTTATCATCGCGAATTGATTTTCCGTCTTCAACGGGTTCTGGGCGTTTGTTATATAAAGGATTATTCCTGTACTCATCTTTCATCTGATTGTTTTCATAAAAGAATAAAGATTGAGCTGTAGAGGAATGCGCTCCCTCAGGTATGGCATTACGAATACCACTACTTAGTAATAAGCCATACCGTTCATTGGTGGATATTTCAGTTTGTATATCTCCAGGCAATTCTGCCCATGTTGTAATTGGCTGAGGATTATCATCATTCGACATGATTATCCCATTATCGTTATAATAGAATCTCGTATTAGGTACCACTTCTGATTTAACATCTTCAGAATAGTTGGGTTTATCGTAATAATCCAAGTGGTTAAGCAATTCGCCAGCGTTAGTAGGGATGTTTACGTTACCGAGCAGACAAGTCGATGGAATGTCATGAATTGTGACACTTTTAATGTATATGTTGACATCCTGATTCAATCCACTGGGGTCGAAAGCGACCGTTACTTTTGAGGCTGCTCTTTTCAGCCATGCATGGATTTTTGTCTGCTTATTGCTAAAAACCAGAGGGCTCGCAACTAAGCCTTTTGAATCCATATTGTTAGAGGGCGTAAAATAACCAAACATTTGGTTGTTGTCAGCAATACTTTCTTCTGGTTTATCTCCAGTTTTCCAATGTAGGGAGATATTTCTGAGTCCACCTTCAGATTGAATCGCATCCTCATAATCGGTCAAGTCGCCCATATTAGCAACCGCATAAATCTTATATGTGCCGTAAGGGAGTCCCGGCAGAGTAAAGGTCGCTTGAGCTGTTTTTTCCTCATCAGTGTGTGCCTGATTTCCGTCAAGGTGGTCTTTATCTGCATCTACGGTATAGCTTGTTTCGTTATAACCGGATAGATCATCCATGGTGTATTTCCTCACAAGATTACCATTCTCTTCCGCTGTATATACTAGCACGCATAAGCTATTGATTGTTTGAATAGCATCTCCTGCCGTACGTGTGGCTTTAAGATTTGCCCCCAATGTCGGTGTAAAAGTTACTGTAGCTGTCAGATTACCCTCACCTTCGGGGATTTCTCCAAAGAGGTTGGGAAAATCGTCAGAGCAAGAGCAAATCATTAGGGAAGCAATGAATGCTACAGTATATATAATTTTATTTACAATCGTTTTCATATTTTTGATAGATTGTCAGGAATCAATCTTTATTAGTTTAAATTGTATTTAATCCGGAATCCAATTGTCAAATTTTTTTCACAATCCTAATTTACAATTACTTCAAAGGTTGTTGACACCTCCGGATTATCAACGGAAGTTATCGTTATTGTAGCGGTACCCTTCTTAACAGCTACCACATTGGCTATTTGTGTACCATAGTTCGCCGGATTTGAATCAGTGTCAATCCTACCGGGTTCGATTTTAGCTACATTCTCATCACTTGATGACCAAGTTACTTGTTTATACGTGGCATTATACGGAATTATTCTGGCTCTTATGTCATGTGTTTCGCCCGGCTTTCCGTCTGTCCATGATGTAACTTTATTGCCCCTTCGAACTATTTCAATGCCTGTTACCTGTGATTTGGAGACATGAATTGTCCGAGAACCAGACTTACCCGATCCATCTTTTGCCTTTGCAGTTATTGTAACATCTCCTTCTTTTACAGCAGTCACCAGGCCGTAAGATGTAACTGTGGCAATATCAGAATCGCTTGATTCCCATTCAAGTTCTTGATTAGTGGCGTTATTAGGTTCTACTGTGGCATTAAAGCTGAATTGCTGCCTTGGATAGAAAGCACCGGTTGGACCAGCAGATATGGACACTGAACTAACCGGAATAGCAGCGCCTACAGTTACCTTACAAGTAGCAGATTTACCTGATCCATCAGTGGTAGTAGCAGTAATGGTTGCCTCTCCCGTCCCAATCGCCTTCACGATACCATAGGATGATACTGTGGCTACCTTAGTATCACTTGATTTCCATTCTATTGTCTGCACTGTGGCATCTCCTGGTTCGATAGCAGGCGTCAGGGTAATTGTAGAGCCAATATTTCCCGTCCAATTGGAGGGTGATATAGATATCTTTTCAACAGATATTTTCGGTTTTACTGTTATTTCACAAGTAGCTGATGCGCCTCCTCCGTCTGCCGCCATCGCTGTAATACTAACTGTAGCTTCAGTCTTTCCCTCAGGTAAAGCTTTTGCAGTCACCTTGCCGATGCTGGAGACAGTGACAATATCAGGGTCGCCTGATATCCATACCAAATCCTGATTATTTGCATTCTTAGGTGATACAGTTCCTATCAAATCTATACTTTCTCCTTCTCTGAGTTCCTTAGATTTTACAGGGACCAAGTCACCGGTCTCTTGTGAGCGTTCAGATATTGTCACAGACGTTACAGGGATATTGAATCCGAACTCAGGATTCAGCCATACTCCTGTATATGGGAAGACGGTTGCTGTAGCCTCAAGCGTACCCTTGTGGACGTTCATGTCTACTTGGACGATTGTGTTCCTTGGGAGTAATGTCAAATCCTTTAACGGCTGAGGATCAAAAGTCACGACGAAAGGATCTATGATCTCATTGCCGTCTTCATCCTTAAGCTTGTTTTGGAATTCAACTTCTATTGCCACTGTATATAGTTGAGAGTCTGTTACCGTGTCATCAACATCTGACTTGACAAGATTCCTTGTCTCGCAGAAATAGAGCGCAGGCTCATATTTACTTGGTAAGACATTTTCCTGAGAGGAGTCATAGACAAAGTTGTCAGGCTCGAAGATATATGGACGCACATAGTTGCCATCACCATGTGAGTATGAAGGAACTACGTATGAAGTTATCTCTCTATTCTCAACAGATACTTTGCCATCTGCATCATATTTGGCAGGGTCGTATACAGCTTCATTTGGGAACAGATATTCTTTTTGCATCAGATTGCTGAAGATTATTTTCTTCACTTTGAAAGCGGGCGTGTCATCATCAGCTTTGATTGAAAAACGAAACTTGACAAGATTGCGGGTGATAAAGAGATTGGCTTTGGTTCTTTGTTCTCCCGGAATAGATAGATTGTTAGTCACATCTACATCGAAAAACTCCGTCATCAACACATATTTCTTATTCTCACCTTCATTGTTAATGAAAGGAGTTGCGTATTCCGGCAAAGTGGTAGCATTGCCGGATCCTACTTGCCAATTATTCCAAATGACTATATACTTTGCTCTGCTCTGCAAGAAATTAGCTCCCGGCTTTAGTTCCTCATTGAGAATTGTCCTTATGTCAACCATCCCGGTGGGCAAATCATCGCCGGAAGGAATTGCATCTTCATTGGCAATAAGATAGATCCTTTTTTTCTCAGTTTGGATAAGCTGATGCTTATCTTTTATTGTATCAGTAGTTCCATACTTAGTGGAAACTTTAAACTCTAATTCGCCAATCTTATCAACACCCATGTCTTTAGGCATATCAACCCTTAGGTTGTGCTCTACGGTATCCTTTTCATTAACAATGATCACTCGCAGAGAGTGCATTAATTCAAGAGTGTTTTTTGCATCCTCAAAACCGGCGTCAGCCCTTGTACCGCTTTGCGAATTGCTGATGCTGACATTGAGAGAGAGTATGACGTCGCCATTTCCACCTTGAGCTATATCAGGAGCTATGATAGAAGAGTCTTCAGTACATCCTGACAGCCAAAGCACGGAAAAGAGTATCAAAAATGAATTTATATATTTAGAAATAGTCATCATCGTACTTCTGCATTATTGATTCTTACGTCCCAGTCTTTGATATAGATTTGAGTAGAAACCCAATAGTTGCCTTCACTAATGAAGAATATCATATTCCAGCGGCTTTCGCGGTCAAGGAATTCTTGATTTCCCATAGAAGCAAAAGACTGGCTCTTAAGAAGTAGGAGGTAATTGTTGAGAGGGATGTCCACGACATTTTTACCGGATTGCTTATGAGTAATGATAAGCCGAGGGGAAGCTGCTGTCAGAAGGCGTGAGAAACTGATTTCAGCCCATGCTACGCTTGCGTTCGATCCGTCAGGGAGTTCTCCCGGGCTTGCATTGTCGCTTGCCCATGGATTATATGTCACGGTCGGTACGGGCAACAGGTCATTGTCCCATGCGAAGAGGGTATTGTTGTCGGTGATGACAAAGTCATAATCCTCATAATTTACAGGTTCTCCATTGACTTGCTGAAGAAGCACGCGAAGATTGTTGGTATCTTTCATCATCTCTACTGTAACCTCGCGGTAGGCAAGATCGCTTTCCTCAACCACAGCAGTAAGACGGCCATAGAAAAGGGGATGCAATTCAGTGCTGATCTTGTCAGGGTCGAGACGGACCTCGATGTCTTGAAGTGAGGTTGTCTCCGGAGGAGTTACAAAACTGAAAGATGACTCTGGACATTCCATGCCTCCGTAAGCAAGCACTGTGTACTGGCCGGGTTCGAGATCGATGGTCATGCGCCAGTTCTCATCCGAAAGGTCTGATTTATTCGTATTGGTCTGTGTGGTAACATAATTGCCCGCCTCGTCATAGAAAAGCACCGTGAGGCAATCTACCTGAGAGTAGAATGCATTGGCGAATTCCATATTGTAGTCATATATGAAGCGGATGCGAAGTCCCTGAGGACAAGGCTGCAGGTCTTCATGTATACGGTCGCAAGAGGAGAACGACAGAGCCGTTCCCGCTATCACTGTAGCCGCTAATGCCTTCTTGATAGAATCTGAAAAAGATCTGATTTTCATGTCGTATTTGTTGTTTTTTTGGTGATCTGAGAGGGTGTCATGCCTCTCAGATCTATGCTTTTTTCAGCCACGAGTGGCTGATCGGAATATAAGCCTACCTTTAGAAGTGAATTTCGTTTTCACGAACTACCCAAGGAAGAGTAGTACAAGTCACAGTGATGTAAACATCACCCTTCTCATCGGGAGTGTTAGGAGTTGGCTTATCAGGGTCGTTAGCAGAAATACGCGGGTGACCGAGACGAGCAATCTTTGTGACAGCGAGTTTGTAGACGTTGTTGCGGACTACATCAAACTCCATTGGACCCATAATGCCTTCATCTCCATTGTCATTGTGGCGGTTCCAATAGTAATAGTAGCAGTAGTAGCCCCATCCACCGAGCTGCGGATCATAGCTTGTCTGGAAGAATTTGATGTTCTTGCCAACTGCAGCGTCGCGGAAAGCATTGAAATATACCAATTCGGCAGCTTCATTCTCATCTACTTGATCATCTGAATCTTTGAATGCATCCTTCCAAGCGTTATATAGTGAGTTCGCTGAAGCTTTGTCTTCCGGAATTACATCTACGAGAGTCTGCATGTTAGGACCTGTAGTCTTCAGGAAGTCTGCATTTTTAAGCTCGCCAGCCTGATCACAAGAGAATGTAACAGATCCAAATCCACCTGTACCGAACACTGCATTATATATAAGGGTGCTTCGGTTGATAGAGAAATCCCATCTAAGTTGTTCAGCGTTCCATTTAAGATCTGTTAATGACAAATAGATAGCCATACGGCGGATGTGTTCCCAGGTGCAATAAAGATGACCACCAAATTCATAAAGAATAGGATCATGTAGCTTATTGCCATCTTCACTTGTCTTCAGGGCTTCAAGAAGTTTCTGAGTAAACTCATCATCAGCAGGTACATAACCATCCTCTCCCTGAGTTCCTGTTGCTGTAAGTCTTGCATCACGAGCTGGCTTCATCAGGCCTTTGAATACAATACCATTGGTAATACCATACTGCTGGGTTTCGACTTCTGGGATAGTACCCTCTGTCAGATAGCGCCAAGTTTTGTAGGACTTCTTCTTGCCATCTGCATTCCAAGAATCGGGATTATCTTCTACTCCATTATCAAGAACATCTTTAATGACAGAAGTGTACCAACGGTCTGTAGCCACTTCCGGATTGTCAGCAATTCCTTCTTCTGTGAAGAATGGATAATTGAAGTGTGCGGAGAAACCTGAAGTAGGTGTTTTTGCTTTCCAATCCCAATAAGCATCTACTACATAATTACCGGGAGTGCCAATAGCCTGTCCAAGATCATTTGAATACCAAGGAAGCTCTTTGCCTAAGATCGTTGCATCAGTGTTGAGTCCTTTTGGAGAAACACGACGAAGGAAATAGTACTCCTTATTCATATTTACCATCGACATCTTTCCGAGGAACACATCAACTAAAGGATCATTTTCAGTAGTTCGAACTACATGATACGTCTGTGGCGCAAATCCATTATAAGTAGGATCCGGGTTGTCAATACCGTCAAGAGCACCGTCGCGGAAGTCATAACGAGCAGCGGCACGCTCAACCATCACGTTACCGGGAGTCAGATTATCAATCTCATTTGGGCGTCCGAAATTGTTCATACCGGAAAGATTGAAAGCAGTAGCGGCAGTGGTATGTGCATTCCAATCATCTATGCTTGCGGGAAGAAGACGAGTGCAAATTGCGCTGTTCGCCATCAAGAAATTATCTTTAGTCCAAATTATACCCACATTGCCGGTTTCTACTTCATTGTAAACACCTACTCCATCAACCCAAGTGTCGCCAAATGTTAAGTTGTTTAAATAATCTGACAGACCATCAGTAGGATTTGCAAATACAAATACATTTACTTTGTAAAAGCCAGTAGCATCTTTATCTTCCGAGTCAAGTGCATTCTGATAAAACCTGTTCAGCTCAGTCTTGGTGAACATAGCAGTGCTTCGGTAGCTAATGCCGGTCGTGCCGACAGCTTCAGGATTTTCGCATTCTCCAGCGGCAATGAAAGTGTTATCAGTTTTAGCAAGAACAATGAAAGATCTCTTTACAGTGTTCTCATAATCATGACCAACTTCAGTACCGCTGTTACTACCGTTTTCAGTAGTGTAGCTTCTT
>JAIDSM010000034.1 GCA_029061225.1 Muribaculaceae bacterium | reverse complement strand
GTAGAGATTATGTTTTATCTTAAAATCTACCACTTTTCCAAGTTTTTCACTCATATTAGAATCCTTGGCACAATTCGCCTTGATCTCCCTTTCTAAAGCACCAGATTGAATATATTTTTTTGCGCTATCATTCCCTTCTTTGGCTCTTCTCTTATAATCATAAGTATCTTGATAATGACCTTTACAATCGCGTATATCCCATGTAATATTATCAACTTTCCATTCACCATTCTCAAATTTCATAATAGCTCGTGCATAGTAGTCATCATTATTAAGATCCGATTTATAATATGTACCATCATCATAAAGTTCCGTGTAATAGAAATACACTATCGCTCCATCCTTAGAATCATGGATGCTTAGAAGATTTACACGCACAAAAATATCCGGCACATTAGTTGATTCGCCATAATTTAATATTGTCGTATCCCATGGACCTCCTTCATCCTCTTCATTATTCAAAGACAGATATAGTAACTGATTGGTGGCTTTCTCGTCTTCAATAACTATTTTGAAATCTTCAGTAAGAGCTTCAATATCTTTTCTATTTGCTTGTTGAATGAGTCTGATAGCTTCATTCTCAGAAAGCTCTGTCGGGATATCCTTGGCAGAGGCATCTTCTGGCCAATATTCAATTGAAACATCTAATATATCAAACTCATCAATACCGGACTTTGAATCAGATTTATATGTTAGTCCATTGTTATCAAATCGAATCTGTGTGTAATTTCCTTTATCGTCCGATCCACTGTAAGATATCCTTAAATTTTTCTTCTCAAATATTTCTTCTTCGCCATCAAGAAGACCATCAGCAAGAATAGGACGATTATTGTCGTCATATTCCAACATTTTATAAAACACTGAGAAGCCTTCATCCATTTGTGTCCATTTCCAATTAACAAAAGTATAAAAGAAGCCACTAGTAGACACTCCGATTTTTTCACCATTATAATTTGGATAATCAAGAAGATTTCCATTCAAATCAAAATATAATGTACAGCCAGATCTATCCGTTTGTCTAATAAAAGACAATTCCTTCACTCTACCCTTAAGGCCGAAAGCTTTTAGGATGCCCTGAGGCTCATCTTTTGCTTCAGCCGACTTTGCTGATGCTAAGCCATTTAACTTCGAAACTACACTCTTGTCATTAAGTCTAAATTGAACCGGAGTTGTAAATTCAGATGCCACAGCCTTTTCATCTATCATGCCAGGAGTCCATTTTGGCATCAAACTTACTACTCGCAAAGCTTCTTCATCAAGTCCGGAAGATATTCCTTTGACGATAGTAGGATTACTGATGCTTCCGTCTGCTTCAACTATAAACTTTACAATCACTCGGCCTTGAATATCTTCATTCGCTTCCTTTTCAGGATATCTGATGTTTGCAGCAAAAAACTTCATCATAGCTGCTATCCCCCCGGGATATTCAGCGTTCCGTTCTACTGCAGCATATACAATTCTTTCTGAAAAACAGTCCGCAACACTCATGACAAGCATACATAGGATCGAGAAGATCAGTTTTGTAGTTTTCATAAAAACAATTAGTGCCCATGGCTCAGGAGGCAAGCGTGGATTTAGGTTAGTAAAAGTCACACGAAAAAGAAGAGCGCGAGCCACAATCTGCTGCAGACTCGCGATAGGTTCCTGGAAAGACCTCATAAACATCAACAGCATGTGACCCTCGCTCTTGATGAATATGGATTCTGCATCCCTTCAATCGGGATACACGACCAGCCATACTTACCAAGAGGAGGCGCACTCTGCAGCTTTTGTTTATTCGGTGAATTTTTCCAGGATTCATCACGACAAAGCAAGCAAATTACGCTTCCAATTTCATATGTCTTTCTTCCATCCTGAAATCATCAGGGTGATGATTCCGCTCAGGAAGATTCGCAAAGTTAATATTTATAGGCGGAATATGCAAGTTTTTTCCGTATAAAACCAAAAATTTTCAACTTCAATAAACCTGCTTCCGTTTTTGACTATTTATTTCATTATGCAAATTTATTGATTTTTTCTGATCGAAACAATGACTAATCCATCCATTTCATCCATGGTGCGCCCTAAATATATGCTCCTTTATTCCTTCTCCCCTATACGACCAAGAGTAAGATTTTTTAGACGCATAAGATTTTGGAGAATTGAGAAAAAAACGCTATATTTGCAGAAAACTTGAGAATCATGAGTGAGCTGAGATACCCGATCGGAATGCAAACCTTCTCCCAGATAATCGAAGAGGGTTATGTCTATATAGATAAGACTAAATACATAAAGCCTCTTCTTGAACAGGGAAAGTTCATTTTTCTGAGCCGTCCGCGCCGTTTTGGCAAAAGCCTTATGCTCTCTACCCTGAAAGCTTACTTTGAAGGTCGCCGCGATCTCTTCAAAGGACTCGATGCTGACTCGATGGATCTGGATTGGACACCCTCCCCGGTAATACGCTTCGACTTCAATGCTGAAAACTTCAGGCTTGATAACGGCCTTGAACTTCATCTCGACGGGATTCTGAGAGACCATGAAAGAATATATGGCAGGCAACCGGAAGATACAACCATATCACGACGCTTCAGAACCCTTATAGAATCCGCTTTCCGCCAGACAGGACGCAAAGTCGCGGTATTGATCGATGAATATGACAAACCATTGCTCGAGGTTGAGGATAACAAAGAACTTTTTGAGAAGAACCAGAGTATCCTGAAGAGCTTCTTCGGAAACCTCAAGAGCATGGACGAATACATTAGATTCGCCTTCATCACGGGTGTAGCCAGATTCAGTAAGGTCAGTATCTTCAGTGACCTAAACAACCTCGATGATATCTCTTTAGATAATGAATACTCCGACATTTGCGGATGGAGCGAAGAGGAGCTGCTTGCGTATTTTCGCCCAGGCATCGAGAAACTCGCTGAGGAAAGGGAGGAGAATTTTGATGAGACTCTTGCTGCCCTGAGAAATTATTACGATGGCTACCTGTTCACGTTGAAAGGCTCCCGTCTCTATAACCCCTACAGTGTCCTGAAGGCCTTGAAGAAAAAGGAGATCGATCCCTACTGGTTTGATTCGGGGACTCCGACATTTCTGGCCAAGCGCGTCAAGGCTCTCGGAACATTTCCGCCCGACATAAACGGTAAGATGTGCACCAGAGAGGAGCTGATTGAAGTAGGCCTCAACGACAGCAACCCAATTCCATTGATGTTCCAGACCGGATACCTGACTATCGGGGGCTATGATAGAGAACTGAAAGTCTATGAAATGCGTTTTCCGAATCGAGAGGTCGAATTAGGCTTCTATCAGCAGCTACGCCATGGATAAGCGTAAGCTGTTTTTAATAGGAGCCAATTTTACAGATGCCAAGGAAACACGCGGACTCGAGTATGAGATCATTGCGCAGCCAAACCTTAAAGTAAAACTCAGCCAAACCTTAAAGCAAAACACGGCCAAACCTTAAAGTAACAGACGGCGTCCGGGTAGTGCCGTTGGGATGCCTGAGGGATTAAATGAATCTTAAAAATTTTGATTTTTCAAAAAGAAACATTACTTTTGTAAAAAAATAACTATTAATATGGAAGCACGAGCATTAACCCCGGTACAAGAAGATCTTCTGAAGATGTTTGCATTTGATCATTCTGACAGTTTTGCAATCGAAATAAAAAAGGTCCTAAAAACCTATTTACTTCACAAAATAGATGAAGAGACGACTCGTCTTTGGGACGAAGGTATTTTAGATCAGGAACGTCTTGATGAATTGCGTCATGAAGATCTACGTAAAAAATAAAGTATTACCCAATGAAAAGACTGGTTCTTGACACCAACTCACTGATTCAGTCGCTACCTGTCAAAAGCAAATACCATGATTTATGGATTTCCCTATTTGACGGTAGAAACACGTTTTGTGTGACTAATGAGATATTAGAAGAGTATGAGGAAATACTGCAAAGAAAAATAAATCCGGTTTTAGCTAGTAGAGTAATTTCTGCAATTTTAAGTAATGAATTCACATCCTTGGTCACGCCATATTTTCATTTCAAGTTGATTCAAGCAGATGAGGATGACAATAAATTTGTAGACTGTGCCATATGTGGGAGTGCAAAATTTATAGTTACGGAAGATCACCATTTCGATATCTTGCGACAAATATCTTTTCCAAAGGTAAATGTTTGCTCCTTGGATGATATTATGAATCATTTGTGACAATTCCATTCTGCGCCAATCTGCAGATTCCACATCAAGCTGCAAGAGTAAGAACGCCTCTATTACTCACCAGTCCGATCCACAAAAGCTTTTGTCCCGGTAGTGCCGTTGGGATGCCTGAGGGATTAGAAAGAGACGTCCCATACTTCCTTGCGAAGTATGGGACTGATAGTAACTTGTCTGTCAGTGGGGTAAGTGGTGTAGCTTCTACTTGGGATCATATTCCGTCCTGCCAGTATATTTCGTCCTTATTTATCTCCATTATTGGTTCGCCGCTGACGCTGTATTTTGTAAAATCCGGACTGGATTTTAAAGCCCTTGCTTCAGACTTGTATTTATCCATTAAATCCGGGAAGCCAACTATTTTAAAATACAAGTTTCTACATTCATAACCTTCTTCATCGCGAATCTCACAGTAATGCTCCGGATCAAGTTCAAGACGATAAGTAACTTTCTCCATGTAAATTTCTTCATCCATGCCGTCGAAAACAACTTTTTCACCTTTAACCTTCTTGACAAATCCCAATTCCTCAAGATTTACTTTTTTTGTATATTTATTCTCCACCAAAGCGAAATGGAGGTAGATTTCCTTGAAGGGAGGGATGCTTTCCTTAAACTTTTCGATTCTGGCGAGTGAGTCTTGACGTGCGGCTTCAATTGCAGCCAACCTTGCCTCTTCCTCGGCCTTCGCGATGGAATCGGCGATACGGATGGAGTCCTGTCGCGCGGCCTCCTCGCGCTCTGCCTTGGATGGCCCGCAGCTTACGATGGCGCCGACAAAGAAGAGAACGACGCCCGCGATTGATAATAACGATTTTAGTTTCATGAGATATTTTGATATTACATATTTAAGTTCCGCTTTATAATGCAAACATATCAGACAGTTTTTTTCTCTGCTCACGGGTGAGGTTTTTATTCTCAAGGCTTTGGTAGATAGCCCATGCCTCATCGGAAATTCGCTTTTGTTCATACTCCGGCAAACCCATCTGATCTGCACGATCAAACTGACGCTGCAGCTCTTCTATCCGATGGATTTGGCTCTCGATATATTGACGTTCACTTTCCGACTGAGTATCGGAAGACTGCTGATAATTGTAGGAATCCGAATTTGAGGTGCTGTTGCTGTCACCGCCTAATAGCGGAGTACCCCAAAGGATTACACAGAGGCCTAAAATCAGCTGTCCCCATTTGTACATTCCGGCAAGAGTAAACAAGGCAAGAAGAGCGAATACTATCCACATGTACCATGGACAATAACTCCATCCTCCAAGAGCAAAGAACGCCACAACAGCAATTAAGCCAATCCAGCGGCTTTCTTTCTCAGGAGTTGGCTCTGCCGACTTATTGTCGACTTCAGGTATATTTACATCATTTTCTTCCATTTCTACTTATAATCTGCACATTAAAGTCTTGTAATCTCATTTAATTTCATTGTCTCCATCTATCGGTCTGCGGTGGAGCGAATATCCGATAATAGTAATGGATTTTGGTTAGAAATCTGAGGGTAACATTTCGAACGGACTGATCATCTTAATTCTTTTCCCGCTGACTTTTACAAATATCTTAGCCATACCATTTGCGGGATGGGAATATATATTTCCATCTTTTTGATAGTTCGAGACAATCATCGATTGTACGAAATCGTCTGCCTCTGCCTGATTTGCAAAGTCAATGGTACATACCGGGTCTTCCCCTCCCGATTGCATTTCAATTTTGGTGACGCCATCCTTTCCCTGACGTGTGGCTTTAAGCGAAAGGTAAGACTCCATCTCATCAAGGTTCGAAGGACGCTTATATGTCTTTACATCAAAGCCGAGATTCTTTAGTTGAACCGCGATATTATCCCTAAACTTCACGCCCATGTCTCTATCTAACGCCTTTACAAAATAGTATTGCGTCAGTGGCTTGACTTCAATGTCCGATGGGGTAGTTTCTGGAGTGGAAGCTTCTATTGGCGACTTTCTTGCTTCCTCCAATGCCCGTGCTACCGCATCGGCGATGCGGATGGAGTCCTGTCGCGCGGCCTCCTCGCGCTCAGCCTTGGATGGCCCGCAGCTTACTATGGCGCCGAGAAAGAAGAGAACGACGCCCGCGATTGATAATAACGATTTTAGTTTCATAACATTTAAGCTTTATTTGAGATTAAAATACATTACTGCACAACCTTCAATTCTACCGGATATGTAACACCCTTATAATTGGTCAGATATCCAATAAGACTGTCTTT
>JAIDSM010000033.1 GCA_029061225.1 Muribaculaceae bacterium | reverse complement strand
CCCCAAACTTGTTTAGTTTACTTCTAACCCAATAACCCTTAACCCTTAACCCTTAACCCTTAACCCTTAACCCTTAAAGTGAACGCTTTCTCAATAATAATCTATATCATCTGCGGCCTCTACATGCTGCTCAATTTCAAGCATGACATTCATATGCTGCAGCAGAACAGTTATCGTATAGACCGATACTGGAAATGGCTCAACCGCTCGGGCGACATTTCTTCTGCATCCCGGCTTGTTAACGTCGGAGTGCTTTTCCTGCTCTTCTCCACATTGCTAATGCCTGCTGCCAACGCTATGATCGTAGCGGCGGCTTGCTGCGGGCAGGCGATCGTGATGCTACGCAAAAAATTCAAGAAACCGCTCGTCTTCACCCCCAGGGTGAAACGCATTTACTGCGTATGTGGCATTATAGCACTCGCTGCGTCTCTCTCAGTAATACTGACGGTAGGTCGTGACGGCAACAATGCTTTCCTGTATTATTCCGGAGGTCAGGTGAGCCTTGGCACTATACTTATATGCTGTATCTTCTCTTGGGCGATAGCCATAGTCGCTGTATGGATCCTTAAGCCGGTGGAAGCCTCAATAAATGCCAAATACCGCAATGAAGCTGTATCAATACTGAAAAGCATGCCCGACCTTAAGATAATCGGCATCACGGGAAGCTACGGAAAGACTTCTACAAAACACTATCTGCAGCGTATCCTCTCCGAACGATTCGATGTACTGATGACTCCGGGCAGTTACAACACACCGATGGGCGTAATACGTACTGTCCGTGAGATGATGAAGCCTTACAATGAGGTATTCATATGCGAGATGGGGGCAAAGCAGCTCGGCGACATCAAGGAAATATGCGACATGGTCCATCCTCAGATAGGCATAGTCACGGCTGTAGGTCCGATGCATCTTGAGTCGTTCAAGTCTCTTGAAAATGTGCAGAAGACCAAGTTCGAGCTCATCGACGCACTTCCGGCTGATGGCTTCGGAGTCATCAACAACGATTTCGAATGGTGTGCCAACCGTCCGGTGGATAACGTAAAAGTGGCACGTTATGGAGTTTCAAATACTAAAGGCTCTGACTTTATAGCGACAAAAGTAGCCTATTCACCCGACGGAACCGACTTTACCGTGGAAGGAAAGGACGGCACTCGTCTTGATCTCCATACCCGTCTTGTAGGTGAATGCAATATCTCCAATCTTGTTGCGGCCGTGATCGTGGCTTTGCATCTGGGCCTTACACCTGATGAGATACGACGCGCGGTCGATTCTATAGATCAGGTTGAACATCGTCTCAATGTGAAACGCACTCCGGGTGGGGTCACAATCATAGACGACGCCTTCAATTCCAATCCCGCAGGATCACGAATGGCAGTCGATGTCCTCTCTCAGTTCAAGACCGGTAAACGGATCATCGTCACCCCGGGAATGATTGAACTTGGAAGCGAGCAGGAAAACCTCAACCGTGAACTCGGCAAGCACATAGGTGAAAACGTGGACGTAGCGGTAATCGTGGGAGCCTACAACCGTAACGCACTCGTCGACGGTATCCGCTCTACTGACTTCAATGAAAACAACCTTCACATCGTGGATTCTTTCGCCGACTCCCAGACCCTCCTATCAAAGATACTCGCTCCCGGCGACACTGTCCTCTACGAAAACGACCTCCCCGACTCCTTCAAATAACATGGATGGCGGTCATTCTGACCGCCACGCCGTAGGCGTAATAACGCATGAAAAAACCGGACCCCTTTGTAAAGTCCGGTTTTTTATATCTAAGCCAAACGGCCCGACTAAGGCATTTATTAATTGATCATCGATAATTCATCATTTATCATTAAATTAAATGTATGCCTCAAGGAGTCTCTCAAGGTCGGCTGCGGAGTGAACTCCGGCGCCACGCCATTCAAGTTTGTTGTTCTTGAAGATCATTAGGGTAGGCACAGACTGAACCACATACTTGGCTGCAAGCTGCTCGTTCTTGTCGATGTCGATCTTGATGATTCTTACCTTATCGCCCATCTTCTCATGAAGTTCTTCAAGGATGGGGTGCATCATGCGGCAGGGGCCACACCAGGTTGCGAAAAAGTCCACGAGGACAGGTGTCGGAGATT
>JAIDSM010000032.1 GCA_029061225.1 Muribaculaceae bacterium | reverse complement strand
CGGCACCGGACAACATAGAAGGAAAACCTATGGCTTTCAAGAAAGACAATAAAATCAAGACCAACTTTTCCAAAATCACGATCGGTCTGGCTTCGCCGGAGAAGATCAAGGAAATGTCGAGCGGCGAGGTTCTGAAGCCGGAGACAATCAACTACCGTACGTACAAGCCTGAAAGAGACGGCCTGTTCTGCGAGAAGATCTTCGGTCCCGTTAAGGACTATGAGTGCCATTGCGGCAAGTATAAGCGTATCCGCTACAAGGGAATCGTCTGCGACCGCTGCGGAGTGGAAGTGACAGAAAAGAAGGTGCGCCGCGAACGCATGGGCCATATCGAGCTTGTGGTTCCGGTTGCGCATATCTGGTATTTCCGCTCGCTTCCCAACAAGATAGGCTATCTTCTCGGCCTCCCCTCGAAGAAACTCGATTCCGTGATCTACTATGAGCGCTACGTAGTGCTTCAGCCGGGAGCCGCCGCCAACATCGCTACAGATACCCGCGACGGAGAGAAGGTTAGCTCTAAGGACGCAGGCAAGCCTCTGGCTCGCCTTGACCTCCTTTCGGAAGAGGAATACCTCGACATCCTTGAGCAGCTTCCCGAAGGCAACCAGCTCCTTCCAGACGACGATCCCAACAAGTTTATCGCCAAGATGGGCGCAGAGGCCATCTATGAGCTTCTCCAGAACATCGACCTCGAGGCTCTGGCCGCAGACCTCCGCGACCGCGCCCACACTGAGGGATCGCAGCAGCGTAAGACAGAGGCCCTGAAGCGTCTGCAGGTGGTCAATTCATTCCTTGCCTCGAAAGACGTCAACAAGCCGGAATGGATGGTGCTCAAGGCCATCCCGGTGATTCCGCCGGAGCTTCGCCCTCTCGTTCCGCTCGATGGTGGTCGATTCGCGACCTCCGACCTCAACGACCTTTACCGTCGTGTGATCATCCGCAACAACCGTCTGAAAAGACTCATCGAGATAAAGGCTCCCGAAGTGATCCTCCGCAATGAGAAGCGTCTGCTTCAGGAAGCTGTGGATTCCCTTCTCGACAACTCCCGCAAGGCATCGGCTGTGAAGAGCGACGTCAACCGTCCGCTTAAGTCACTTTCCGATTCGCTCAAGGGCAAGCAGGGCCGCTTCCGTCAGAACCTTCTCGGTAAGCGTGTCGACTATTCCGCTCGTTCGGTTATCGTCGTAGGTCCTGAGCTTAAGATGCACGAGTGCGGTATTCCGAAACTCATGGCTGCTGAGCTCTACAAGCCTTTCGTAATCCGTAAGCTCATCGAGCGCGGCATCGTGAAGACAGTAAAGAGCGCGAAGAAGATCGTAGACCGCAAGGAGCCTGTGGTATGGGATATCCTTGAGCACGTCATGAAGGGTCATCCGGTGCTCCTCAACCGAGCCCCGACACTTCACCGTCTCGGTATTCAGGCTTTCCAGCCCAAGATGATCGAGGGCAAGGCAATCCAGCTCCACCCGCTCGCATGTACGGCGTTCAACGCCGACTTCGACGGCGACCAGATGGCTGTGCACCTTCCTCTCGGCAACGAGGCTATCCTTGAGGCCCAGATGCTGATGCTCGGTGCCCACAACATCCTTAATCCTGCCAACGGCGCTCCTATCACCGTGCCTTCGCAGGACATGGTGCTCGGTCTCTACTACATCACCAAGCTTCGCCCCGGCACTAAGGGCGAGGGCGCGAAGTTCTACGGCCCTGAAGAAGCCGAGATAGCATACAATGAGGGCCGTCTTGACCTTCATGCTCCCGTATCTGTTCTTGTGGACGATATAGATGAGAACGGCAACCCTGTCAAGGTACTGAAAGACAATACTTCCGTAGGCCGGATACTCTTCAACCAGTATGTGCCGAAGGAGATCGGATACGTCAATGAGATCATCTCGAAGAAATCACTCCGCAACATCATCACCAAGGTGATCAAGACTTGCGGTGTGACACGTTCGGCGCAGTTCCTCGACGATATCAAGAACCTCGGCTACAAGATGGCCTTCCGCGGCGGTCTTTCGTTCAACCTCGGCGACGTCATCATCCCAGAGGAGAAGGCGGAATATGTAGCACAGGGTAATGCGCAGGTAGAGGAGATCCTCACCAACTACCAGATGGGTATGATCACCGGTAACGACCGTTACAATCAGGTGATCGACGTATGGACAAACGTCAACAAGAAACTCGCTGACACCCTGATGAAGCAGATGGAGGAAGACCAGCAAGGCTTCAACTCTGTATATATGATGCTTGACTCCGGTGCCCGTGGTTCGAAAGACCAGATCCGTCAGCTCTCCGGTATGCGTGGCCTTATGGCGAAGCCGCAGAAGGCAGGCGCAGAAGGCGGCCAGATTATCGAGAACCCGATTCTCGCGAACTTCAAGGAGGGTCTGAGCGTGCTCGAGTACTTCATATCCACCCACGGTGCCCGTAAGGGTCTTGCGGATACCGCGCTTAAGACAGCCGACGCAGGATACCTGACCCGTCGACTTGTGGATGTAGCCCACGATGTGATCATCAACGAGGAAGACTGCGGTACGCTCCGAGGCCTTGTCTGCACAGAGATAAAGAACAACGAGGAAGTGGTAGCCACTCTTTCCGAGCGTATCCTCGGACGCGTATCTGTACATGACGTACGCGACCCGCACGATGATACCATCCTCGTGCATGCCGGTGAGGAGATCACCGAGGCAATCGCCGAGAAGATCGAGAACTCCGCCATCGAATCTGTTGAGATCCGTTCGGTGCTCACCTGCGAATCGAAGAAGGGCGTATGCGCGAAGTGCTATGGCCGCAACCTGTCTAACCACCGTATGGTGCAGAAGGGTGAGGCTGTTGGTGTGATCGCCGCTCAGTCTATCGGCGAGCCCGGTACCCAGCTGACACTCCGTACATTCCACGTCGGTGGTGTCGCCGGTAACGTATCGGCTGTGAAGGACGTCACTGCACGCCACGACGGTCGCCTCGAAATGGATGAAATCCGTACGATCAAGGACAAGGACGGTGTAGACATCGTAGTAGGCCGTATGGGTGAAATGCGTATTGTTGAGCCCAAAAGCGGTATCGTTCTGACCAACGCCAACATTCCTTATGGATCTAAACTCTACTTCAAGGATGGCGACATGGTCTCAAAGGGCGAGATGATCTGCGAATGGGACCCGTTCAACGCCGTTATCGTAGCTGAAGAAGGTGGTAGAGTTAGATTTGTCAACGTTGAGGAAGGTGTTACCTATCGCGTAGAGACCGACGATGCGTCTGGCATGCGCGATAAGATAATGATCGAGTCCAAGGATCGTAACAAGGTGCCTGAGGCTCAGCTGCTTGATAGCAATGGAGACGTGATCCGCACTTATTCGCTCCCTGTAGGTGCTCACCTCATGATTGAGGACGGAGAGGAAATCATGCCGGGTCAGGTATTCGTGAAGATTCCTCGTGCCGCAGGTAGCGCAGGTGACATCACCGGTGGTCTGCCCCGAGTGACAGAGCTCTTCGAGGCCCGTAACCCGAGCAATCCCGCAGTGGTGAGCGAGATCGACGGCGAGGTTAAGTTTGGCAAGATTAAGCGAGGTAACCGCGAGATTTCTGTCACCTCCAAGCTTGGTGAGACGAAGGAATACCTCGTGCCTCTGTCGAAGCAGATTCTCGTTCAGGAGAACGACTACGTGCGTGCCGGCACACCGCTTTCCGACGGTGCCATAACTCCGAGCGACATCCTCAACATCAAGGGCCCGACAGCCGTGCAGGAATATATCGTGAATGAGGTTCAGGACGTCTACCGTATGCAGGGTGTGAAGATCAACGACAAGCACTTCGAGGTAATCGTACGCCAGATGATGCGCAAGGTCAACATCCTCGATCCGGGCGACACCCGATTCCTCGAGCAGCAGATCGTAGACAAGCGCGACTTCATGGAGGAGAACGACCAGATATGGGGCAAGAAGGTCATTACAGATGCCGGAGACTCCACCAACTACCGAAAGGGTCAGATTATCACTCAGCGTAAGCTCCGCGACGAGAACTCTGCGCTCAAGCGTAAAGACCTAAAGACAATGGAGGTTCGCGACGCCATGCCTGCGACTTCCGAGCAGGTGCTTCAGGGTATCACACGTGCGGCTCTTCAGACTTCCAGCTTCATGAGTGCCGCATCCTTCCAGGAGACGACTAAGGTGCTCAACGAGGCCGCTATCAACGGAAAGACCGACTATCTGGAGGGCATGAAGGAGAACGTCATCTGCGGTCATCTTATTCCTGCCGGAACAGGACTTCGCGAATACAACCGCATCGTAGTTGCCAATAAGGACGAACTCGCAGCCATGAACATCACCGACGACTATGCCTCGGTGGTCGACGTTGAGGCCCAGGAGGTCCGCTGATAAATATATGATAATTATAAAAAAGGAGCGAATCCTAAAGATTCACTCCTTTTTTTGATTGACATGATAATTAGTATACTTTCGCTGTCTCTCGGCGGAAGTTTTTTAATAAGAACAGTAATGAAAAAAACAATTAAGATTTTGTCGATGATGCTGTGCATTATAATGACCGCTTTCGGAATGGTATCATGTGGCGAGACTGAGGATAATGATCCTCTTGCAATCAAATCTATCAATGTCGAATATAATCTCAATCTGAGTCAGAATTGGTTTGATTTCTACGATGTGGTCGTGACGTACTTAGACGAAAACGGACAATCAAAGTCTCTCACTGTAACAGAAAAATGGAACTTTGGTTTCAGCATGTCGCCGAATAACGCTCCAAGAAACTATGCGTTTTCAGTTGTCGCGACCCCTAAAAAGGATCATCCGGAAATCAACGATGCGCAATACATACTTTCTCAAGAAATCGATGCGGATTTCTTCTGCTACCGATATGACGGAACTGTATTCAAGGAGCTGAGCTCAGATTTATGTGCCCAGAAACTTACATCCAACGATGTGCTGACATTCAGTGGAAGCCAGTTTAAGGACTATCTGGAGAGTGGAAGCCGCAATCTTATGAGTTTTTCTAAATCATGGGATGGTAAATACTGAGAATGTCGATGTTTTAAAAGATTAAGACAGCGGGAGATGAAAGAAGAATCTTCATCTCCCGCTGTCTATAGTTTCTGTAGAAGTATTATTTCTGCATTTTCCGGAGAAAACACTCCAGCGTATTTACCATGAGGCAGGCTCGCGTCATAGGGCCGAGGCCTCCCGGTACGGGAGTGATCACAGACGCTACCTCTTTTACCGCATCGAAGTCAACATCGCCACACAGTTTGCCGGTTTCAGGATTCCGATTGACACCGACATCCATGACAGCAGCTCCGGGCTTTACCATATCGGCAGTCACAAACTTAGGCTTTCCGATTGCCACTACAAGGATATCAGCCTCGCGCGTGACTTCAGGAAGATTCTTGGTGCGGCTATGGGCCATGGTCACGGTGGCGTTATGGTCGAGAAGAAGCTTTGAAGCGGGGAGGCCTACGATATTGCTTCGTCCGATGACGACAGCGCGTTTGCCTTCGATTTCGACTCCCGCCTCCTCCAGCATCATGATGATTCCCTGGGGTGTGCAGGGGAGTAGACAGGGTTGTTTCTGCCAAAGTGCAGCCACATTAAGGGGATGGAATCCGTCTACATCCTTCTCTTTGCTGATGGCTTCTATCACCTTGGCCTCGCTGATATGCTTGGGCAGGGGAAGCTGCACGAGCAGTCCGTCGACGCTGTCGTCTGCGTTAAGCTCGCTGATCTTGGCGAGGAGTTCCTCCTCGCTGACTGTATCCGGGTATTTAAGAGTAGTGTTCTTGAATCCCACCTCGCCGCAGTCGCGAGCCTTGCCTGTGACGTATGACACGCTTCCGGGGTCCTCGCCTACGAGGATAACTACGAGATGAGGCACTCGTCCGTATTTAGCCTCGCATTCCTTAACTCTTTCAGCCACTCCTTGCTTCACCTTTTTGGCAAGAGCGGTTCCGCTTACGATGTTGCTCATTTCTTCTTGCGTTGTGTTGTTATATTTTCACTGCAAAATTAATGAAATTTTCCGAAAACAGCAAATTTCAGTCAATTAACATACTTTAACGATGAAAATGTAGAGTTGTTGGAAATAAAATATTAATTTTGCAAATCTGGTTATAGAACGATCGAAAGACAAAGGAAATGCCAGTTATTGTATAACTTTTAAACCAACCATCATTATGTTGCCAACCTCCAGAGGCTTTCTGAAGGCCTTCCTTTTGAATCTCATCACACTGGGCTTCTACAATTGGTATCTTATCCATTGCTTCGCAAAGGAGACCAATATCGCATGTGCTGAAGACGGACGTCACACCAAAGGTCTTCTTGCGTATGTTCTTTTGAGCCTTATAACATTCGGTATCTACAGCATATTCTGGTACTGCAACTGGATCGACAGATGCAACGGAATGCTGTCGCGCCATATGCGTCCCCAGGGCCTTCAGATGTCGACGTATCTCCTTACCATCCTCATTCTCGGTCCTCTTACACTCGGTATAATGTTCTGGGTGGTATATGCCAAGCAATTGTATCTGCAGAATTCTGTAAACGCTCTCTACAACGAGCTGACAGCTACGACGCCCATCGACATGGTGGAAGTAAGGCAGATTGAGACTGTCGAGAACGCGAATGGCTGATTCCGTGAAGTGACCCTTCACACTGCTGTTGTTCCAATCATAAGGCGGCTTCTTTCTGGAGCCGCCTTTTTACGTTACTTTACCATGGAAATCGAACCGAAAGGGATATGAGGGCGTTTCAATTCTATAGACAGAACTTAAAACATAATATAAAGACAAATGCTTGGATACATATCTATCGGAGTCTTCATCGACGGAGGCTACTATGCAAAGGTCAACAGGGCTCTCAAGAAGTCGGAAAATTCGATAATACGAGTGAAGTCGCTCTTCGACTTCATAACTTTCCGTCTGGCAATGGAGGAAGACGTAGACCAGTCAGACTGCCAGATTACTGAAGCGCACTATTTCCGCGGTCGCTACCGTGTGAAGGAGGCCTATGATAAGAAGCTGCTCTACAACGAGCGTAAGTTTGAGGATTCGCTCATAGAGAACGATGTTGTATTCCACTACAAGCATCTTCGCGAGGTGGAGAAAGACGGGGTGGTGCAGGTCGTGGAAAAGGGCGTCGACGTTTGGTTCGCTCTCGAGGCTTATGAGCTTGCGGCTTTCCGTAAGTTCGACTACGTGGTGCTCATCACGGGCGACGCCGACCATGAGATGCTTGTCAGGAAGCTGAAGGCTCTGAAGGTGAAGACGGTGCTCCTGACCTGGAACCTCACTGATGTAGATGCCACATCGCCGCTTCTGAAGGAAGAAGCCGGACATCACTGGGAGCTCTCGCACATCATCTATGATCACCCGGAGCTACACAATAAGCTGCTCTATAAACTCAAAGATCCTGCAGTGAATCTGGGGTTGGAATTTTAGGTTGAGGGTTAGGATATTTAACACTGTGTCATAAAAATCTTTAGGGCCTCCTTTTTGGAGGCCCTTCTCATATCAGATTAGCTAAATTGAATTATTTCTATCTTTATTTTTTGGGATCGCGGCGGAGTTTGTTAGGTCTCAAATACCGATTTTCTTAAAATCGTAAAAGGTTAGCAAAAGATTGTTTCAGGCGTTTCAGGTATAATGTTTAGGTATTGTATTATGGCCTCCGCCGCTCTATGGCCTTCACAGGTCCGGTCCCATTAATTTCATGTATTAGGTTCGAATGTATTACGATATATTTTTCCAATCCATCCGGCCTCCGAAGAGGCTACTGAGAAACCGCTCTCGATTTCGATTACAAAGTTAATACATATTTTTCAACTTTCCAAATAACTTTTTTTCATTCAAATTAAGAAACTATTTCAAAAAGCTACAAAATTATTAAATATTTCTCATAATTTAGCAAAATGATATACATAGGTCTGATTTCGGAATTATTTCATAAATGTTGCATGAAGTTGCATCCGTGTTTCATGTTAAGAAACATATTTTTAATATGAAAAAATTTAATCTTAAGTCTTAAGTTTTTAGTTTTAAACAAAAAATCGGCCTCCGATTGAAAGCGGAGGCCGTTAGGCGGGTGACTCTTATTCAGGGTTGATAGAGGAATCGCTTGATGCTGCGTTTCGGTGTCTTCTCAAACTCTTTGTCGAATACCCGGATCTCGGAGATCTTGGAGTAGGCGGGAAGCATCGGGTTGAGTTTCTTGAGGTCTTCTTCCATGACGGCATCCACGTCCTTGCCATCTTTCTTAATGGCATCGAAATCGGGGAAGACGAGTGCTACGAGTTTGCCATGGTCATCTATTACTACGGATTCCACCACATAGGGGAGATTGTTGAGTTTCTGTTCGATTTCCTCAGGGTAGATGTTTTGTCCAGACGGTCCCAGTATCATTGTCTTAGATCGACCCATGATGCGGATGTTTCCTTCGCGGTCACAAGTGACGAGGTCGCCGGTGTTCATCCATCCGTCGGGAAGCATCACTTCCTTGGTGGCTTCTTCGTTCTTATAGTAGCCTTTCATCACGTTGTCGCCGCGAACCCAGAGGTTTCCGGGGACTGTCTCAGGATCCGGGGAATCGATGCGTGCTTCCATACGCTCTACTATCTTTCCTACCGTCCCGGGTTTTTCCTTATCCGGTGTCTCATATGTGATGAGCGGACCGCATTCCGTCATGCCGTAGCCGACGGTAACAGGGAATTTTATCCTCATCAGGAATTCATTGACTTCAGCGTTGAGCGCAGCTCCTCCGATGATGACCTGCTTCACCTGTCCACCGAGTGCCTTTACGAGCTGATCTTTTATCTTACGGTAGATAAGTGTGTTGATGAAGGGAATCTTCAGCAGGAACTTCATCTTGGGCTCGTTGATGACCGGGAAGACCTTTGTCTTTACTATCTTCTCAAGCACGAGGGGAACTGTGATGATGAGTTTGGGCTGGACATCAGCGAATGCCGCCAGAAGGATCGCGGGAGATGGAGTGCGCCCGAGGAATGTGCAGTGGCAACCTTTGGCAAATGGGTGAAGCATCTCGATAACCATTCCGTATAGGTGTGCCAGAGGAAGCATGTTGAGCACTCCGTCGCCCGGACGGAGAAACGTAAGGAACTCCATGCAGAACTTTATATTGCTCCAGATGGAGCGGTAGGGCAGCATCACGCCCTTGCTCATGCCGGTAGATCCCGAGGTGTAGTTGATGACGGCCAGATCGTCAGGATTGTCCTTATACCAATGTATGTCTTTAGTAGAGAATCCGTGCGGATACTTATCCTGAAAGAACTTATCGATATTGTCGTGTGCCGTAGAGAGATTTTTTGATTTGGAGTACGGCATGCCGAACTCGCTGATGAATATGACTCCTTCCAGTGAGGGGAATTCGAGGGAGTCGAGGTGCTTCCAGATAGCTTCGTCTACAAACAGAATCTTTGCGTCGGAATGATTGACGAGGTGATGGATGGTCTCCGGCTTGAACTCATGAAGGATAGGGACAGCCACAGCTCCGTATGACAGGCATGCTATGAAGGCTGTAGCCCATTTGGCTGAGTTCTTGCCGCAGATGGCTATCTTGTCCCCTTTCTGTACCCCTGCGGCCTCGTATAGGATGTGGAGCTTGGCCACCATCTCAGCTACTCCCTCGTATGTATATGTCGATCCTTTGTAGTCTGAAAGCGACGGACGCTCCCAATTGCGGCACACGGCTGCTTCAAGTATGGCATTGAGTGATTCAGGAATATTTCTGAAATACTGGTCGGTATCGGTAATCTCGACGGAGAATGCCGTCTCATGGTCTTTTTTCATAGTCAATAGATTATAGTGGTTGGGTTATATTTTCTTGTTTTTTCCGAATGCACACACTGTGTATTTATGTGCATCTCTATATGTAAAACAAATAAAGGGCCCGCTTGTTTGCGGGCCCTTTGATATTTCGATGATTTATAATCAGTCCTGATTGAGGTTTACGCGCTTGAAGTCGACTACCACGCAGCCTTTCACTTCACCGTTGAGGTACTGACCTACGGTGAGCTTTGCATCGCGGTGGTATTCCTGCTCCATAAGGCAATTCTCCTTGAAGAACTTGTTGAGGCGGCCGTTGGCGATGTTCTGGATCATGGCTTCGGGGAGGTTGGCGGCCTTTTCTGCGCCTACCTTAGCGGCGATCTCAGCAGCCTTGTCAGCCTCTTCGCGGGTCAGCCATCCCTTGGCGATGTTGCTCTCTACGTGGTCGGCGCTGTCAACGAGGTTGGGATTGATGCCGGCCTTGCGGATAGCGGCCTCGACAGCCTTCTTCACCTGCTCTTCCTTGGTCTTCTCGATGGCTACGTTGAGCTCGCTCTCCACTACATGTGCGTCTACATGGTCGCGGTCGATAGCGAGGGGGTTCATAGCTGCCACCTGCATGCAGATCTCACGGCCGATAGCGTTGTCTACGCCTGCTACGCTGAGGCCAACGATGGTGGCGAGCTTATTGCCGAGATGCTCGTAAGCTGCTACGGAGGGAGCCTCGATGCATTCGTATGCGCCGAGTTCCATCTTCTCGCCGGTCTTGCCGATCTCGTCAGTGACGAGTTCTGCTACAGTACGGCCTTCGAGGGGGAGAGCCTTGACCTCGTCGAGGCTCTTGGCTCCGGCCTCTACGGCTGCGTCGAGGATCTTCTTGGTGAGGGCGCGGAAAGACTCGTTCTTAGCTACGAAGTCAGTCTCGCACTTGAGGGCTACGATAGCTGCGAAGCCTTCCTTTGTGCCTGCGAGGACGCAGCCTTCTGCAGCCTCGCGGTCTTCACGCTTGGCGGCTACTGCCTGTCCTTTCTTGCGGATGATTTCGATGGAAGCCTCGATGTCGCCGCCGGTCTCGGCGAGAGCGTTCTTGCAGTCCATCATGCCTGCGCCAGTGAGTGTGCGCAGTTTTTTGATATCTTCTATAGATACTGCCATTTTTGTCTAATGGTTTAGAAGTTTAAATGTTTATGAGGTTTAAGAGGTTTAAATGCATAAGGGCCTGGAAGCCCATATACATTTATTCTGCTGCGGGAGCTTCTGCCTCAGCTGCGGGAGCCTCTGCGGGAGCTTCAGCTGCGGGAGCGCTGCGGCGTACGCGGCGACGCTTTCCGGGGTTAGCCTCTGCGCCTTCTTCCTTATCCTCTGCGTCTGCTTTCTCTACGCTGCGCTCCTGAAGGCCTTCGGCCATTGCTGAGCAGAGTGCGTCGAGTACGATCTCGATTGAGCGTGATGCGTCGTCGTTTGCGGGGATGACGTAGTCAACGTTGCTGGGATCAGAGTTTGTATCCACCATGGCGAATACAGGGATACCGAGACGGTTAGCCTCTGCCACTGCGATGTGCTCCTTCATTACGTCTACTACGAAGAGGGCGCTCGGGAGGCGGCCGAGGTCAGCGATGGAGCCGAGGTTCTTCTCGAGCTTTGCACGCTGGCGGGTGATCTGGAGTTTCTCACGCTTGCTGAGGTTGTCGAAGGTGCCGTCCTTCTCCATCTTGTCGATGGTGGTCATCTTCTTCACAGCCTTGCGGATTGTGGGGAAGTTGGTAAGCATACCGCCGGGCCAGCGCTCGATCACGTAGGGCATGCCGATTGCGCCTGCCTTTTCTGCGATGGCTTCCTTAGCCTGCTTCTTAGTGGCTACGAAGAGCACTTTCTTGCCGCTCTTGGCGATCTGCTTGAGGGCTGCGGCAGCCTCGTCGATCTTGGCTGCCGTCTTATAGAGGTCGATGATGTGGATTCCGTTGCGCTCCATGAAGATATACGGCTCCATAGCCGGGTTCCATTTGCGCTTGAGGTGGCCGAAGTGGCATCCTGCTTCCAGGAGTTGTTCGAATGATGGTGTTGCCATTTTCTTAGTCTTGTTTGATTGTTTACTTTCTTTTTATGGATTTAATCCCAATCTTCCGGTAGGCCGCGGGTCTTAGGGGCCGGGCATCCGGATGATTTAGATACTAAACTCTAAGCTGCAGTTCGTAAGCGGTAGTGAATATTAACGCTTGGAGAACTGGAAGCGCTTGCGTGCCTTGGGCTGACCGGGTTTCTTACGCTCTACGGAGCGCGGGTCGCGGGTCATGAAGCCTTCTGCGCGGAGAGCTGCTTTGTCTTCGGGGTTGATCTTCACGAGGGCGCGGGCGATGGCGAGACGAAGAGCTTCTGCCTGGCCTTTGTAGCCGCCGCCGTCGAGGTGGGCGTAGATGTCATACTTCTCCTCGCAGTCAAGAGCCTTGAGCGGCTGCTTTACTACATACTGAAGAATCGAAGAGGGGAAATATACGTCGAGGGGACGCTTGTCGATTGTGATCTGACCAGTACCTTCAGTGAGGTAAACGCGGGCAACGGCTGCTTTGCGACGGCCCAGTGCATTGATTTTTTCCATCTTCGTTTATTTCAGTTTGTTGATATCGATTACTTCCGGATTAACTGCCTCGTGGGGGTGTTCGCTGCCGTTGTAGACATAGAGGTTGCGGAGCTGTGCTGCACCGAGTTTTGTCTTGGGAAGCATACCCTTGAGCACCTTGATGTAGAGGGGGTGCTTGCCTGCCTTGATGGTCTTCTTGAAAGACTTGTTCATCAGGTCGCGCGGAGTGTATGCGCGCTGGCCGCCGGGGTAGCCTGTGTAGCGGAGATATTCGTGCTTGTCCATCTTGAGGCCTGTCATGATGACCTTGTCGGCGTTGATGATGATCACGTTGTCACCGCAATCCATGTTGGGGGTGAAGTCGGGCTTGTATTTGCCGCGGAGGATTTTTGCTACCTTAGAGCAGAGGCGACCGAGCACCTGGTCTGTGGCGTCGATTACGACCCACTTCTTGTTGATTGTTTCCGGAGTAGCGGAAAGTGTCCTATAACTTAAAGAATCCACTTTTTGTTTGTTTTATTTGATTTTTAAATTCCTGTTTTTGAATGTCTTCAGCGGTCTAAGCCTCCGCTTCCGAGCATTCTGTCTCACTGCTTCGGGAGTAAGGAAGATCGGCCAAAATCCCTTTTCTTCCGGAGCTTGCAATGAGAGCTGGATAAAATCGGCTCGCAAAATTAATAATTTTTTCTGACATGGCAAAATAAATTCCTATAATTCATAATTTTTAATTCATAATGCATAATTTTTCTTGACGATGAGTTATGATTATAGCCGAAGTAAGCGCAATTATGAATTGTGAATTATGAATTATGCATTGTCTCGTGATATATAAAAGGAAGGATAATCCCCGGGGATTATCCTTCCTTTTATATATCACGAGACAGGGATCAGCCTTTCTTCTCTGCCTTTGCGAGCTGCTCCTTCAGAGCCTGGAGTGCGCCGAGGTCGCCGAGAGTTGTCTTCTCGATTGCGGGAGCCTCTACGCGCTCCTCTTCCTGGCGGCGGGAGTTGCGCTCTGCGCGTTCCGCGCGGTTGGCGTTACGCTCTGCACGCTGTGCGGCGCGGGTTGCGTCTTCAGCGATGCGGCTGTGGCTGAGGATGATGCGCTTGCTGTCTTTGTTAAACTCGATCACCTTGAAGTTGAGCTTCTCGCCGAGCTTAGCCTGGCTGCCGTCTTCCTTCACGAGGTGCTTCGGAGTCGCGAAGCCTTCTACGCCACCTTCGAGAGTGATGACTGCGCCCTTATCCATAACTTCGGATACTGTGCCTTCGTGGATGCTGCCCACTGTGAAGCGGCCTTCGAATTCCTCCCAGGGGTTGGACTCGAGCTGCTTGTGGCCGAGGCTGAGACGACGGTTGTCCTTGTCGATCTCAAGTACCTGTACCTCAATCTCGCTGCCTACAGAAGTGAACTCGCTGGGGTGCTTCACCTTCTTGGTCCAGCTGAGGTCGGAGATGTGGATGAGGCCGTCTACGCCCTCCTCAATCTCAACGAATACGCCGAAGTTGGTGAAGTTGCGCACCTTTGCGGTGTGGCGGCTGCCGATCGCGTACTTGGTCTCGATGTTCTCCCAGGGGTCGTTCTTGAGCTGCTTGATGCCGAGGCTCATCTTGCGGTCCTCGCGGTCGAGGGTGAGGATGACTGCTTCGATCTCGTCGCCTACCTTGAGGAAGTCCTGTGCGCTGCGGAGGTGCTGGCTCCAGCTCATCTCGCTTACGTGGATGAGGCCTTCTACGCCCGGCTGTACCTCAACGAATGCACCGTAATCAGCCATAACGACAACTTTACCCTTGATGTGGTCGCCCACCTTGAGGTTGGAGTCGAGGTTATCCCAGGGATGGGGCATGAGCTGCTTGAGACCGAGGGCGATACGCTTCTTCTCGTCGTCGAAGTCGAGGATAACGACCTTGATGTCCTGGTCAAGCTTGACTACCTCATGAGGATCGCTTACGCGGCCCCAGCTGAGGTCTGTGATGTGAACGAGGCCGTCAACACCGCCAAGGTCGATGAATACACCGTAGTTGGTGATGTTCTTGACCTTGCCTTCGAGCACCTGGCCCTTCTCGAGCTTGGAGATGATCTCCTTCTTCTGAGCCTCGAGTTCGGCTTCGATGAGTGCCTTGTGGCTGACAACGACGTTCTTGTATTCCTGATTGATCTTGACTACCTTGAATTCCATAGTCTTGTCGACGAATACATCGTAGTCGCGGATAGGACGTACGTCGATCTGGCTGCCGGGGAGGAATGCCTCGATGCCGAATACGTCTACGATCATACCGCCCTTGGTGCGGCTCTTGACATAGCCCTTGATGATTTCGTCGTTTTCGAGAGCCTGGTTTACGCGGTCCCAGCTGCGGGTCTGGCAGGCTTTCTTGTGGGAGAGGCGAAGCTGACCGTTCTTGTCCTCGAGAGTCTCGATGAATACCTCTACCTCGTCGCCTTCCTTGAGGTCGGGGTTGTAGCGGAATTCGCTCACGGGGATGATGGCGTCGCTCTTCATGCCGATGTCCACGCGTACCTCACGCTTGGAGATTGACTTCACGGTGCCGGTTACAACTTCGTTGTCTTTTGCTGTCTTGAGGGTCTCGTCGTAAGTTTTCTCAACTTCCTCGCGGGTCTTCGAGCCAGCGGTGGTGCCTTTTTCGTAGGCATCCCAATCGAAATCTTCGATCGGGGTCTGAACATTAAGTTCGCTCATTAAAAAAAGTTAGTTAATTTGGTTAATAAATCTCTGTCTGAGGGCGGATTGCCTTTGTCGCGCCTGCAGTTTCCTTCCGGACTTGCAGGTGCAGTCAGGGCGTACCTGTCCCAAAGATGGCGCAAAATTAATACAAAAAATCCAAACTGCCAAATATTTAGGGTCTATTTCATAAGAAACAGACTCTGAAAGTGTGATTTTGTAATATTTTGGAGCTAATTTCTCCTTGCATAGGGAGGGGGATGGGGATATTATTCCTCCAATGCTTCTTTGAGGAGGGGGTCCGCTTCTTGCAGGTCGTAATGGGTCTTGAGAATCTTTCCGTCTCTGCCTATAAGCACTCCGAATGGAATGGCGGAGAAGTTGAAGAGTCCGGTGAGTCGCTTCCAGTCGTCTTGCGATATGAACAGATGCTCGCCCTTTATCCCTTCCTTTTCAAGCCATTCCTTGCAGGCGTCCATATGGTCAGAATCTGCGATGTAGAGGGCTCTGAAAGGTCGGTTTGCAAGCTTTTCAAGAAGAGGCTTCTGATTCTTCATTCCGACACGGCATGGTCCGCATCCGATGCCCCAGAAGTCGAGATATAGCAAGTTGCCTTTATATGGTTCGATTATGCGGGAGAGGACTTTCCCTTCCTCAGTATCGGGAATCGACATGCCGTTATCCTGAGAACCTGCTGAGCGGTTTTCGGCTATCATGACTTTTCCGGCATAATCGTTGAGCTCCGCCATTAGTATCTCATTAAGTCTGTCGTAATCGTTATGTCTGATCACCTGCGATGCGAGACGGTTGTGTCTTTTGAGTTTTTCCGAAGAAGGCTCGTTGTCTTTGTTTAGATTGTCGATGGCTGCAGAAGTCCTTACGAACTGTGAAACGAAACAGTTGCCTAATCCGATTGAGTCAAGACCCTCCAATGCTCTTGAATACATTTCTGAAAGATTCTCGGCTTCTTGATAGACTTGATAGCCGCCTGAGCCGGGCACCTCTTCCATTCCCTCTGCAGCTTGAACTGACGGATGAAATTGCGAATTGAACTTCCATCTGTTGGGAAGCACCCATCCGTGGCTTAAGAGAAGCGGATTGTTGTAGATCAGGTCTTTGTGATTCATCCATGGCTTGAGCAGGGTTACATCGTCAAGAAGTTCCGGCTCTTTAGCCACCATATTGCCGTCAGCATCCCGTTTATATGCGGCTCCTTTCGTCAGCCTGAAAGTCAGCTGGTTCTCTTCCGTCTGTCCGTAGATCTGTCCGATGGCCGAGACTGTCAGTACATCCTTGACAAAATCGCTGACGGGAAGATTCCCTATGAATCCGTGCATGTCTGCGAGGACAGAATCAAGCAAGGCGGCGAGTTTTTCGTTCTGACGGAATATATCAGACTTCATGGAATCCGTTTGCTTTACTTTGAACTTCTTATACATTGAGTTCAGGTCATATCTGTTGTAGAGGCTGTCGACCAGCATGTTTATTACCGGGCCGTCGGATGAAGTTCCCTCGAATCCCCAGTGTTCAGGCACGTATCCCTGTTTTGGGTCGATTGTCTGAGCCATACAGGTTACAATGGAAAGAGTATCTCCGGGAATAAGGAAGAGGTCTCGGTTGATGTTGCCGAGCTGGAAGTAATCAAACTGCGGGTAGGCGAGAGGAAAGTCGATCTCGAAGGTTCCGTCAGGATTGATGTTCCCTACGTTGACCTTCTCCACATTGGTGAAGTCATCCTTTGTCCTGACGGAGTATGTCGATACTCCATACTTCGGGGAATAATCGGTGATTCTGCCCCGTATATGCGTCATTCCGTCTTTATCATAAAAATCAAGGTCGGCATATCTTTTTGGATCAAGACCTGTCCATTCGACGGCGCCCTTCTTTCCGTCGCCGATGATTTCCGAAAGTGAGATCATGTCGGGGCGCGTCGAGGTATATGGTTCATCGAGGCGTATGCCGTAGGTTATGATTTCATCGGCATTCTCGTCTGTCCCGGCCAAATCCACTATCTTGACATCCGCCGGCACTTTCTCGAATATCAGGACGCCTTCATGATATCCGGTCTCAGGCATCCTTATCTTTTTGTTGAGGTCTATATTCTCGGTTCCCGTCAGTCTGTATCGGCGTGTCGGGTCTTCTGACGCTATCAGGCTTTTTACGGAGTCTACCATAACCCAGTAATGAGGGTGGTGCTGAAGTCTGACTCCTATGCGGGTGGAGGAGTCTGTGCGTTCCACATCGGTTATCCTCATCCAGTGGCATGAGGTTTCAGTCTTGGGTAGAATGGCTTGTGCCGACATGGCTATAGCCGGAAGGAACAGGATTGAGAGGGCTCTCTTTGTCTTCATGGTGTTATCTATGATTCATGAATTGGTTTAATTTGCGTTCATATATATGATGCACGAATCTTATCTTTGTTACATTTTTTATGATAAAAAAAACAGAGTCCGCATAAAATCCGGACTCTGTATGGAAATAAAGCAAAGCCTTCGGGTAACGGGATGGAAAATAAAAATCAACGGCTAGTTTTGTCATAACGATGGTTTTTATTCAACCTTATAGTGGCATATTTGTTGATATGGTAAATTGAAACCTTATTAAAACTGATAGAAATACTATGAAAAAGACGATTCTACTTCTTTTCGCTTTTGTAGCGGCACTTACAGGGATGGCTCAGGTGCAGATCCCGTATCAGGAACTTCCTTACAATGTACACTATCACTGGGGACTTGTGGATGTAAACATAGGTCACGGAAAGGTGACTCTCTCTTCCCAGGGCGATCAATTCAATGCCACTCTTGACGGCAACACAATTCCGTGGGAGGGCCGCGTCTTCTGCGTCAGCGATACGCTTAACGCGACGATGACGCCGGGTACGCCCTACAGCCGGGAGAACGTCACATATGAGAACGGCTGGTATCTTAAGCCGAAAGTTATGGAATATCGGAGCGACGGATTTCAGGCTTCTAATCCAGCAAACTATAAGAACATAGCAGGGCAGGGCTCGCTGGATGCCGATGCCCAGACGATGGAGGCCGTGACGGTGACAGCCGACATGCTCGGCATGTTCTATTATTTCCATGAGATCGATTTCGCGAGCATGTCGCCGGGTCGGCAGGTGACGATACCTATTAGTGGAGGCTATAGCGATGCCGTGACAGTGACCTATAACGGACCGTCGAGCTATGGGGGCTATTCTACGTATGATGTCTCGTTTGAATACAATTATCAGGGAGCCGCTACCGGCTATGCTGTCCAGGCGCAGGTAGACCGCAGCAGCAGGATTCCGGTGCTCCTGAGCGCCGAACTCGCCATCGGACATGTCGAGATGATCTACGGGTATTAGAACTCAAAACATGAAATTGAGAATAAATGCATATTGAAATGCGGCTCGCTTTGAGAAGCGGGCCGCATTTTTCTTCACGTAAATGAGTTTAAACCACTTTTATTTGCTCATTTCAAAAAAATAATGTAATTTTACCCAACTTTTTTACGTGGCTCGTATATGAAGCTGTTTAAATAACTTCGATACAACAAATACGAGACAATCTTATTTTTACATATCCTATGATCAAGAAACTAATCATTGCGGGTATTGCGACTTTGATGTCGGTTCCTCTGACTTTCTCACAGCAATTCCCTGAAAAACTCAATCGCGGCGCCGTTATTATGCTGGCCGGTCGTATCCCCTATCTGTCATGGCGTTCATTCTCCACTGATAGTCCTGATATGTACTTCGATATATATAGGGATGGCAAAAAAATCAATAAAGAACCCATAACAAACGCTACTGACTATCGCGATTCCGGTGGCAAGATGACCCAGACATATACGATCAAGGCAATGATCGGCGATGATGTGGTGGAGGAGTTCTCTCCCATGAAATGGTCGGCTGCTAACCAGTTGCAGCTTAACCTCCCGGATGGAGGCAAAACACCTTCGGGCGAAGAATACACCTATACTCCTAACGACTGCTCGGTGGGTGATGTGGATGGTGATGGCGACTATGAGTTGATAGTGAAATGGTATCCTTCCAATGCCAAGGATAACTCTCAGGGCGGATATACAGGAAACACTATACTCGACTGCTATGAATTTGATGGCACTCTGCTGTGGCGCGTTGACTTAGGCATAAATATCCGTTCGGGTGCTCACTACACTCAGTTTATGGTCTACGACTTTGACGGTGATGGCAAGGCTGAGATGATTTGTAAGACCGGCCCCGGTTCCGTTGACGGCACCGGTGCATATGTCAACGGCGTAGCGGATATCGAAGCTATCAAAAATGCGAGCAACGCTAAGGATTGGCGCAATTCCGGTGGTCGTGTTGACGGCGGTCAGGAATGGCTCACTGTATTCGACGGACCCACAGGCAAGGCTGTTCATACCGTATATTATAACCCCAACCGCAATCAGGGTCTCGGAGGAGACGCTCCCGGCACATTCAATTGGGGCACCGGCGGTAAGAACGACACCGGTGCCTACGGCAACCGAGGAGAACGCTACTTGGCAGCTGTCGCATATCTCGATGGCTCCGACGCTAACCCCAGCGCCGTGATGTGCCGCGGTTATTACGACTACGCATTCTTGTGGGCAGTCGACTTTGACGGTGAGAAACTCAGCACTCGCTGGCTGCATGCCGCAAAGTCGACTACTCAGTACACCGTCACAGACGGCGATGGCAAAACTCAGACATATTCGCCGCCTCAGGCTACTCGTGGTGCAGGCAGCCGAACTGCATATAGCAACGGCAACCACAACCTCACCGTCGGCGATGTCGACGGTGATGGTAAGGACGAGATTGTCTGGGGCGCATGTGCCATTGACGATAATGGCAAATTGCTCTATGCCACAGGCTACGGTCACGGCGATGCCATTCATTTAGGCAAGATGATTCCCGGTCGCGAGGGTTTGCAGGTCTATGATATTCACGAGGCTTCTCCTTATGGCTGGGATCTCCACGATGCTGCCACAGGCGAAATCCTCTTTAGCGGCACAGCCACCGGAGATACAGGCCGTGGCATTGCCGCCGATATCGACCCGCGCTACGATGGTTACGAAATGTGGTGTTCAAGCCACCCTACGCCTCGTAGTGCCGCTACTGGCACTACGACAAGTAGCGCCACTCCTTCACAGAATTTCCGCATATATTGGGACGGTGACCTTCAGGACGAACTTCTTGATGGCAGTGGCATCACCAAGTGGGTTGAGGGAAAGATCACTTCCTTGGCTTCTCTGACCGGTTCGTCATGCAACGGCTCAAAGAAGACTCCTTGCCTGTCGGCCGACATCTTCGGCGACTGGCGCGAAGAGGTCATATTGTGGTACGACAGGGACCCCTCGAAAATCTATATCCATAGCACTACCATCGCATCTGAGCATCGTGTCCCCTGCCTGATGGAAGACCGCACCTACCGCATGGCGATATGCTGGCAAAATGTGGCATACAACCAGCCTCCCCACCTCGGCTACTATCTCCCAGAATATGCCGCCCTCGGCAGCACCGGCGTCGAAAATATCTCAGTCGATAAGGGCACCGGCACCTTCGAGGTTTATACGACTGACGGCATTAAGGTGCTCGACGGTCAGGGTTCAGTCTGGGCTTCTCTCTCGACACTCACCCCCGGCATCTACATAGTTCGCTACCCCGGAGGCCACACAGAGAAGATCATCAGGCACTAAGAAATGCTTCGCAAAACCTCATCAATTCTCTGATATTGTTTGCTGGCACGTTGACAAAAAGGGAATATAAATCCGAGAAAAGAGGCTGTCTTACAAATTAGACAGCCTCTTTTTTGCCCCATGCCATGCTCAAAAAAAGAAAGCTGCCAGAGAAGCGGACGCACGAGCCTGTGTTCCTTCTGTAAACATCTGTAAATAGTCTTAGATATCTCTGATGTTGATGCTTGTAGGAGGAAAACTCTCACCGTCATATATGACTGTCGATGCGGATATGTCTTCCACCTTGTTTTTAAGTGTATTCATATTCTCCAGAAAATCAGGACGTAGGGTCTTGCCTGCCTTCATTTCATAAAGGTGTAAAGAAGTTCCTTCCATCATGACGGCATCAACTTCCATTCCGGATTGTTCACGATAGAAATAAAGTTTAGGTTCCCGTCCTATGTTGTATCTGCTTTTCAGAAGCTCTCCCATAGCGAGGTTTTCAAAAATTGATCCCCTTAACGGATGGCTTTCCAATTGCTCGTAATCCTCGATACCCAATAGATAACAAAGAAGCCCGGTATCATAGAAATATACTTTCGGCATTTTTGTGAGTCTCTTGGATAGGTTGGAGAAGTAAGGTTGCAAAGGGTATGCGATATAAGAGGTTGCGAGAAGCGACAGCCATTCCGAAATGGTGTTGGAAGAAACGCCTACCTCACGTGCTAATGCGGATGCATTGAATTCAGAACCTACTCGGATTGCAAGAAGCCTTACGAATTTATCAAAAGAAAGGATATTACGAAGTTTAAGAAGGTCCCTGAGGTCACGCTCTACATAAGTGTTGTAGTAATTCTGGTAAAAGTCGTATGGAGGAAATCCATCAGCGACTACTCCGGGATATTCGCCACGCCACATCAGTTCGGAGATTGGCTTTTCGACCTGCTCTTTCGGCATTTCTCTAAAAGAGAAGGGCAGAAGAGTGAATAGGGCGGCTCTTCCCGCCAAAGACTGGGTGACTGTCTTTAGTAATGAAAAATTACTGCTTCCGGTCAATACATATCTTAATTGTTTGTTTTCATCCACCCTTACCTGAATCATAGACAAAAGTTCCGGAACGTGCTGGACCTCATCGATTATAACATTTTCTCCTAAAGAATCCAGAAAGAGGGTTGGATCTTCTGAAGCGTTTGCCCTTACTGTTATATTCTCAAGATTTACATATTTATAATCCGGATATAAATGTCGGCAGAGACTTGTCTTCCCGGACTGTCTGGGTCCGGTGACAACAATTACGGGAAAGTATTTTGCGGCTTCTTTTATTTTAGATGAAAGGATTCTTGGGATATATTCACTCATGCTTAAAATAATTTTAAGTGTAACTTCAAATGTTTTGCAAATATACTGAAAGTTCTTGTATCATCCAAAAATTTATTTCAATTTTTTCAGTTTTTGTTGCACCATAAAAAGTAGACAGTAAAAAAGGGAAAATATTAGGATTATTACTATCTTTGCATATGGTAGCAGTC
>JAIDSM010000031.1 GCA_029061225.1 Muribaculaceae bacterium | reverse complement strand
CGCGGGACTCAAGGCGCGTTAAAAAAGCTGCGGGACATTCCTCAAAGGAATGTCCCGCAAATTTATAAAATTTTTTTGAGATTACGATGTCAAATATCAACCTTTAGGATTTGCCTGTTTCTGGAGGATGTCGCGGATTTCAGTGAGAAGCACTTCCTCTTTAGTAGGCTCTGGAGCAGCTTCCGGTTCGGGAGCGGGCTCAGCTTCTTTCTTCTTAAGTTTCACGGCATAGCGCAGAGCGATGAAGATAGAGAGGGCGATGATGACGAAGTTGACGATGTTCTGGATGAACATACCGTAGTTGAAAGTCACGGCTTCGTGGATCACGGCGCCAGCCTGGTCGAGTTCTTCAGGACGGAGCACCACCTTCAGGTCGCTGTAATTAACTGACCCGGTGCAGAGGGATATGATCGGCATGATGAGGTCGTCCACAAGGGAAGCCACAATTTTACCGAACGCGCCGCCGATGATTACACCGACAGCCATGTCGATGATGTTGCCCTTCATGGCGAACTCTTTGAAATCTTGCAAAAATTTACCCATAATGTAATGAAGCAATTTATAGTGTGGAAAAAATTAAATTCAGGTCGTCATCGCTTCCGAGGGAGCGATAAAAAGAGATAAAATGGTCTAAACAACAAAAAATATTACTAAAAAGAGCCATTTTTCGATTATTACAACACCAAACAGTTAAAAAACGTTCACAGAAGGTTGCAATACCGAAACTTTTTTGTAATTTTGCATATCGTAAGACAGAGGCAATAAGCCCTCCTTCGGGTGGTCTTCACTCTATGTTCACCGACAATAAACGAGTATTATAAATAAATTTATAAAGCAACCCAAAACTTTAAAGCAATGACAAAAATTGGTATTAACGGCTTTGGCCGTATCGGACGTTTCGTTTTCCGTGCCTCTACAAAAAGAGACGACATCGAGGTAGTTGCAATCAACGACCTTCTCCCGGTAGATTACATGGCTTACATGCTTAAGTATGACACTATGCACGGACGTTTCGACGGTACTGTTGATTACGATATGGACAAGAGCCTCCTCATCGTTAATGGCAAGCCTATCCGTGTAACTGCATGCAAGAACCCTGCTGAAATCGGCTGGGGCGAGGCTGGTGCTGAATACGTTGTTGAGTCAACCGGTCTTTTCCTTACTAAGGAGAAAGCTCAGGCTCACATCGAGGCTGGTGCCAAATATGTAGTTATGTCAGCTCCTTCTAAGGATGACACCCCGATGTTCGTTTGCGGTGTGAACGCTGATACTTATGCAGGTCAGCAGTTCGTATCTAACGCTTCTTGCACAACTAACTGTCTCGCTCCTATCGCTAAGGTGCTCAACGACAAGTTCGGTATCAAGGAAGGTCTTATGACAACTGTTCACTCTACAACTGCTACTCAGAAGACTGTCGATGGTCCTTCTATGAAGGATTGGCGTGGTGGCCGTGCTGCTTCCGGCAACATCATCCCTTCTTCTACAGGTGCTGCTAAGGCTGTAGGTAAAGTTATTCCTGAACTCAACGGCAAGCTCACAGGTATCTCTATGCGTGTTCCTACTCTCGACGTTTCTGTAGTTGACCTTACTTGCAACCTCGAGAAGCCCGCTACTAAGGAAGAGATCTGCGCTGCTATGAAAGAAGCTGCTGAAGGCGAACTCAAAGGTGTGCTCGGTTACACTGAAGACGCTGTCGTAAGCTCTGACTTCCTCGGCTGCCCTCTCACTTCTATCTTCGACGCTAACGCCGGTGTTTATCTCACTGACAACTTCGTTAAGGTTATCTCTTGGTATGACAATGAGATTGGCTACTCTAACAAGGTGCTCGACCTCATCGCTATCATGAAGAAATATAACGGCTAATCCTTACCGGATTTCCAATATCTGACGCCCGGAGCATCCCTCCGGGCGTTTTCTTTTGCTTTTTTACAATCATCCTTTGCTCTGTTAACATTTTTTATTAACTTTGTCGAATATACGGAAAAATGATGCTTTTAACTGCCATCCCATATTAACCATCCCATAGCCGCTCTGGCTCCGGGAGTCTTCAAATATAAATTAATGTAGCCATGATTGCTCAAGACGCTATAATATATTGGT
>JAIDSM010000030.1 GCA_029061225.1 Muribaculaceae bacterium | reverse complement strand
AATTTTGAATTAAGAATTGAGTTTGGTGGGTGGCTGGGAAGCCTCCCTTCCATAAATCAGCGCCAGGGGAATTCGGGAGGGAGGGGCTTTCCTTTGACCTGCTGACGTACCTTTGAGCAGAATTCTCGGACCACCTTCTTTACCGGGCCAGTCTCCATGCCGAGCACTTTGAAGAGGAGTCCCGCGTTGTTGGGTAGGTGGGTGATTCCTGCAGCTATCTTTTTCTCCGGGTCGTAGAAGGCCTCCACCGCGTCGTAGATAGGCTGGATGTTCTCCTCCGGAGTCATGACGAGGACGTTGGCGAAGATGTCGAAGCCATGCATGATGCCGATATCGCGGATATGCTCCTTGTTCGGGTCGATGATGAACTTCTCGCGGAAGAGTTGCGTGCCGTCAGGTCGCTCTCCATGTGAGCATATCGAGAGTATATCGAATTTGAAGAGCTCTCCGTCGCCGTAGTACTTACGCCCACCCATGTAGATTTCAGAGTAGAATACAGTAGCCGTGGGATGCACCACGAGCTGAGTGTCGCTGATAAAGCGGGTATTGGCGTGCGGAATGATAGGTTCGGGTAGATACTCGAGATATGCGCCCTCGTCAAGCTGTATGGTCTGGAGCATGCCGGAGTAATTGTCCTGCATCTTGGCCAGCTTGGTGGCGGCTCCGGTGGAGATGAAGGCCATAGAGTCCTTCTTCAGTGTGAAGATCTGGCGATAGCGGTCTCCGTCGATATTGGGGCCTCCGGACGAGAGGATATATACGCAGGGCATGCCGGGGAGTTCCTCGTCGAAGTAGAGTTCCTGCTGCACGATGAGAGGCACTCGACGGTCGAGGTCACGGAGTATGGATTTCCCGTCGGCATCGAGTTCGAACCCGAGGCGGAGGTATCCGTGTTTGCCTGGAGCGCCAACGTACATGGCGCGTGGAGTTGTGAGATACGGCTTCATTTCCTTAGCCTTGTCGAAGCTCACTATCTCAACGTCGGTGTATTCGTATGTTTCGGGGAATGCCATTTTGCGTTGTACGTTATGCGTTGTACGTTATGCGTTGTGCGTAATGCGTTTCTAGATACGCGCTACGCAATACGCATAACGCGCTACGCGATATTATTTTTTATCGAAGAGGGCCATCTTGAAGATGAGGTCGACGAGCTCGTTGATGCCTTCGCCGGTCATGGCGTTTGTAAATACGAAGGGCTTGCCGGGACGCATGAGGCGGCTGTCATGGTCCATCACCTCAAGAGAGGCGTGGACGTAGGGCGCGAGGTCGGTCTTATTGATGACGAGGATATCGCTCTGCGAGATGCCGGGGCCATCCTTGCGGGGGATCTTGTCGCCGGCCGCTACGTCGATCACGTAGATGAAGAAGTCTACGAGCGCCGGAGAGAAGGTCAGGGTAAGGTTGTCGCCGCCCGACTCGATGAGCACGATGTCGGCATCAGGAAACTTCTCCTCCATCTCCTCGACGGCAGCGATGTTCATGGAGGGGTCCTCGCGCACGGCGGTGTGGGGGCATGCGCCAGTCTCTACGCCGATGATGCGGTCTTCCATCAGGATTCCCTTCAGTGTCTTGCGGACGTGCTTGGCGTCTTCGGTGGTCACGATATCGTTGGTTATGATGAGCACTTTCATCCCGCGCTCAAGGAGGCGGGGAGTGATGGCTTCTATGATGGCGGTCTTTCCCGATCCTACGGGGCCGCCGATTCCTATTCTGCAGGTTGACATGTTTGCGTTTTACGTTTTACGTTGTACGTTTTGCGAAGTTAGTTCATGAACATCCGCATGTTGCCTTTCTCGTGGAGGGATGCGAAGATATCCATCTCGGGTACGAAGGAGTTCATATCCTCGAAAGTCATGTCCTTGGCCTCCTCGAAGAGTGCGTCTGATTCGGCGCATAGTCGCTGGAGTATGAGCTGGGTGTCGTAGTGCGATACTCTTACGCAACGTAGCGCGGCACTCAGCACCATATTGATCACTCCATACTGATGGGATGCGAAGAGGTCCTCCTCGCTTAAGCCGGCGGCAGCGAAGGAAATGCCCTGGGCCACAGGATACGTGCCGGGAGTCTTGCCTTCCTTGATGTCGGTGAGCCAGTCGGCCATGACCTTGCAGTCAGGGAAGAGTTTAACTCCGAGTTCGGCGAGCTTCTTGCCCATACGCTGGAGCATCATGCGGGCCTCGTCGTTCATCTTGAAGAGCATCAGCTCGCGGTCTATGAGTTCTACCTCTTCCAGACTTCCGGCCAGAGTGGCGCGGTAGGCTATGAGGGCGGCCACGCCGTCCGAGAAAGCGCCTTGGCGCGCTACTGAGCGTGTGTATTGCTCAAGGGTGTCGGCGTCGTGCACTATTCCCAGATGGGAAGCGGTCTCGAGCCCGTTGGAGAAGGAGAATGTGCCCACCGGGAAGGTGGAGTCGGTCATCTGGAGAAGATGTGCTGTTTTCATAATTGAGAATTGAGAATTGAGAATTTTGGATAATTGAGAATTGAGAATGTATAATTTTGAATTGTTCGGATGATTATTTCACCGCGTTGCGAATAATTCTCAATTCTCAATTCTAAATTCTCAATTAATGGACATGGGAATGGGACTCGTGGGATGCTCCGCCGAAGAGACGGCGTATCTCATGGGGCGCGAGGTAGGGAATCACGTCGGTTCCGGGTTGGAAATCAAAAGTGATTCCTTCGATATGGTGTGTCTCCATCACGCTGAGCATGACTTTCTTATCCACTGTCAGCGGGACATAGACCTTTGATTCCTTCACTACAGCAGGCCAATGCTGGTTGCCTATGGCGTGTCCGAGTTCCACGGATATACGCATGATGTCGAGCGGATTCTTATCCTTGAGGCCGCTGAGGTCGATCACCAGCACATTGCTGAGGTCGAGTCGCAGGATGGCGACGTTGTTCTTCTCGGGATCGAAAAATACGATATCGCCGTCGGCTACGCGTGAGCCGCGCTTAAGGGCGATGGGGTATTCGTGGCCGTGGTCGCTCGTGACGAGGAAACGGCTCTTCTGGGCAGTCCACTGGTCGACGAAGATGGTCTCGACGTGCATGCCCTTGATTTTCTCGGCCCATTCGGGCTGGTGTATGTTGCCGATTATTTCGGTGATTACTTCCATTTAGTGTGCGTTTTGTGAAGAGGTGAGCTGAAGCTCACCGCAGAAACAAAATACTTTAGACAAAGAAACTGCGGGAACTGCGATTCTGCAGTTCCCGCAGATCAGTGCGATTTATGCTGTGCTCTTAGCAGGCTTTCTTAGCTGAACCAGTAGAGCTGTGCGAGCGGAAGTTCCTTTGCAGGGGGAACTGTGGCGAGGACGCCGTCGACATATACGTTGAATGTCTCGGGATCCACCTCAATGTGCGGAGTAGCGGTGTTGCGCACCATGTCAGCCTTCGAGAGCTGGCGAACGCCGTGTACCGGGTAGAAGAGGTTTTGCGTTCCCACCTTTTCGGGTACGCCGGCCTCCATTGAAGCCTGTGAGATGAAGCGAGCGCAAGTGATCGGCATAGCCTTTCCGAAGGCACCGAACATGGGACGCATGATCTTAGGCTGCGGAGTTGGAAGCGAAGCGTTGGGGTCGCCCATATTCGCCCAGTTGATGAGACCGCCCTTGATGACCATCTTTGGCTTGGTGCCGAAGAAGGCAGGTTCCCAGAGCACGAGGTCGGCCATCTTGCCCACCTCGATAGAGCCGAGGAGGTCGGATATACCGTAAGTGATCGCGGGATTGAGTGTGATCTGAGCCAGATAGCGGAGCACACGGAAGTTATCGTTGTTCTCGCTGTCTTCGGGAAGCTTGCCGCGTACCTGCTTCATGTAGGAAGCCATCTGGAACGTACGCATGAACGATTCGCCTACACGGCCCATAGCCTGGGAGTCGGAGGAAACCATCGAGATGATGCCGAGATCATGGAATACGTTCTCGGCTGCCTGGGTCTCCGGACGCACACGGCTCTCTGCGAAAGCAACGTCAGAGGGGATGAGCGGGTTGAGGTTGTGGCAAACCATGATCATATCGAAGAGCTCAGCCTGCGAGTTGATGCCGAAGGGAAGCGTCGGGTTGGTTGAAGAAGGAAGCACGTTTGCCATAGAAGCCACCTTCAGAAGGTCGGGAGCGTGGCCGCCGCCTGCACCTTCGGTGTGGTAAGTGTGGATTGTGCGTCCATCGATAGCAGCGATAGTGTCTTCCACATATCCGCCCTCATTGAGGGTATCGGTATGGATGGCCACCTGCACGTCGTTGCGGTCGGCGTTTTCCATACATGCCCGGATAGCGGCGGGAGTGGAGCCCCAGTCCTCGTGGATCTTGAAGCCACAAGCGCCGGCTACCATCTGCTCCTCGAGAGTGTCCTGCATCGATGAGTTGCCCTTTGCGAGGAAGCCCATGTTGATGGGGAGGCCTTCGGTAGACTGGAGCATCTTCTGGAGGTTCCAGGGTCCGGAAGTGATAGTGGTGCCGTTGGTTCCGTCTGTCGGGCCGATACCGCCACCGATAAGGGTTGTGATACCGTTGCTGAGGCAGTCATAAGCCTGCTGCGGGGATATGAAGTGTACGTGTCCGTCAATGCCGGCAGCTGTCAGGATGAGGTGCTCGCCGGAGATGGCGTCGGTGGAAGGACCGGTGCAGAGTGTGGGAGTGACGCCCTGCATGATGTTGGGGTTACCGGCCTTGCCGATACCTGCGATCTTGCCGTCTTTTACACCGACATCAGCCTTGATGACGCCGAGAACCGGGTCGATGATGGTTACGTTGGTGATCACGAGGTCGAGAGAACCGGCCTTTGAAGTGATGGTGTTGGCAGTGCCCATACCGTCGCGGATAGTCTTTCCGCCGCCATATACTACCTCGTCGCCGTAAACGCGGAGGTCTTTTTCGATTTCAACATACAGCTCTGTGTTGCCGAGGCGGATCTTATCGCCTACTGTCGGGCCAAAGAGGTTGTTGTATTCCTGTCTTGATATTGTAGCCATTTGATAATGCGAAGTTAGAGGTTGTTACTTGGCGGGAGAGCCTGTGAATTCGTTGTCCATTTCGGTCTCGGACTGGTCCTTGAAGCCGTAAGTACGCATGCGCTTGAAAGCGCGGACCTCCTTCGGATAGTAGGTCGGAGTGTCTTCGCGGCCGGTGTAGCCGTTTACGAGGTCGTTGAAACCGATCACACGCTGCTTGCCTGCGTAGGTGACGAGCTCCACTTCCTTCTCCTCGCCTGCCTCGAAACGAACGGCGGTGGTGGCGGGAATGTTGAGGTGCATGCCGAAAGCAGCTTCGCGGTCAAACTCCATGTAGCGGTTCACCTCGAAGAAGTGGAAGTGTGAGCCAATCTGCACAGGACGGTCTCCTGTGTTGCGCACCTTGAGCTTCACGGTGCGGCGGTAAAGGTTGTAGTTGATGTCTCCGTCGGAGAGGATCACGCCTCCTACGGGCACGTAATCAGCTGGTTTGAAGCCGGGAGTGTTGGGATATGCGATAGCGGGCTGGCCTGGGAAGACACCCATGGGGGTCTCATATCCCGAAGGCTGAGCGGGAGCCGCAGCAGGCTGCTGGGCGTTATTGTCAGTAGTAGCCATGTTCTGGGATTTTTTTAGAAGTGAGACACTGATGAATTATTTGATCGGGTGGTGGATGCTGACGAGGCGTGAGCCGTCGGTGAATACAGCCTCTACCTGAAGGAGTGTGATCATGTCGGCGACTCCTTCCAT
>JAIDSM010000003.1 GCA_029061225.1 Muribaculaceae bacterium | reverse complement strand
TAATTAAATAGCTTGTTATGAATGCTTATAGATAATCATTTCATGGTAACCGGGGTAAAAAAAGCCTTATTTAGGCCGCTACTCCTGTTTTCGATGCAAATTTAATCATTTTTTTTTGAATAAAGAAATCTATAACATATAAAAAATGCGTTGACAGTACAAAAAAAATATACAAATGATAAATAAGAGGCCGTCGATCATTCAACGGCCTCTTCACAGCTTGTCTTATCATTAAAATTCCTGTCTCAGCTCTTTATCCCGACAACGCAGCACGCGCGCCGGGAAATCTTCACAAAGCTGAAGGTTGTGGGTAGCCATAAGAACGGAATGGCCATTCTGTGCCAGATTATGCAGTAGAGTCACAATAGTGATACCTGTCTGCGGGTCGAGATTACCGGTCGGTTCATCGGCAAGAATGAGCTTGGGATTGTTGAGCAGAGCCCTGGCAATCACGATGCGCTGCTGCTCACCTCCGGAGAGCTCGTGGGGCATCTTGTAGCTTTTGTTCTGCATGCCGACGTCGATCAGCACGTCTTCGATTCGCTGTTCCATTTCGGCACGGTCACGCCATCCGGTGGCGCGAAGTACAAACGACAGGTTTTCATAGACCGACCGATCCTGCAGAAGCTGGAAGTCCTGAAACACAATACCGATATTACGACGCAGATAGGGAATCTGTTTTTTCTTGATGTTGAGCATGTCGAAGTCAAGCACTTCCGCTTTCTCTCCCGAAAAAACAGGCACATCCGCATACATCGACTTCAACAGTGAACTTTTACCGCTCCCGACGCGACCCACAAGATAACAGAACTCCCCTTCTTCAATAGAGAACGAGACATCCTTGAGCACTTCTTTCTCGGCCCGGTGTATCTCTACTTTTTTATAATCGATTACATTCGCCATGGATTGTCATCAGTCGTTTTGTTCACCATATGAGAGCTTGATGAAGCATACCGACCCGGCACCGAGCACAAGGAGTACTCCTGCGGCTACAAGCATGTAGCTCTGGCTGCCGCCGAGCAGATTTAGCAGAACGCCTCCGAGAGCTGCTGCAACGATCTGCGGCAGACATATAGTGCCGTTGAACAGTCCGAGATAAGCACCCATGTTCCCGCCTTTCAGAGAATTTGTCAGAATGGTGAAAGGAAGGGCAAGCATAGCCGCCCATGCGCAGCCAATCAGCAGATAGCTTATGAAAAGCAGATACTTGTCGGCGAAGAATATTGTGGAAACGAATCCTACCGCTCCCAGCAGAAGGCTGAGGATATATATGCTCTTTAGGCTCTTGAACCGAGGAATTACCATCGCCCAAAGCACCGAGCCTACAGCTTGCACAGCGAAGAGCGTTCCAACCCAGTTGCCGGCCTCCTGATAACCGGCTGATGCCACGTCTGAAGTACCCCAAACGCTGCTGGCGATGGCACCGTTTGTATAAGTCCACATAAAGAGGAACGCCGACCAGCAGAAGAACTGTACCAGACCGACGGTCCAGAATGTTGAGGGAGCTTCACGGAGGAGCTTGCTCAGACTGAATTTCTCCTTCTTTTCTGTTTTTGTTGTGTCAATGCCGTGGAAGCGCGCATATTCCGCAGGAGGCATCTCCTTGATAGTCGCGAAACTATAGATCACGCATAGGATGAGTACGGCGGCTCCTATGTAGAATGAATAAGTAACAGAAGCCGGCACGACACCCTGCGGTGCAATGTTGCTGATGCCTATGCCGGTTAAGATGATAGGTGCAAGATAACCAACAAGAGAACCTGCGTTGCAGAGGAAACTCTGAATCGAGTAAGCCAGACCTTTCTGCTTTTCATTGACCATATCGCCTACAAGCATCTTGAAAGGCTGCATCGCCATGTTGATGGAAGTGTCAAGAAACATCAGGGCTACGAATCCGAATACCATAGCTCCTGCCACGGTCAATCCGAAGCTACCTGCATTGGGAAGCAGGCACATCACTATCACTGCTATTAACGCTCCGAGGAGAAGATAGGGAAGACGGCGTCCAAGACGACACCAAGTGCGGTCGGAGGATACGCCTACGATGGGCTGTACGATTATACCCATCAACGGGGGAAGTATCCAAAAATAACTGAGTGAGTGCGGATCCGCACCCAAGGTAGCGAAGATACGCGAGATGTTGGCGCTTTGAAGCGCGTAGGCAATCTGAACTCCGAAGAATCCGAAACTGAGGTTCCAAAGTTTCCAGAAGCCAAGGTCTGGTTTTTGTACTGCCATGTGGTTTATGTGTTTAAGGGTTTATAAGTTTAAAGGAATAGGTTGTGCGGAGTTATTGTCGGTCGATAAGGCCGTAGAGGAGTTTGATTTCTTCAGGCCAGATAGCAGGATTCGGAGTCTCCAGTATAATAGGCATGTTGTCGAAGCGGGGATCATTGACCAGCCGCTTGAAAAACTCCATTCCGAGGGTACCCTTCCCGATCTCTGCATGACGGTCTATCCTGGAGCCGAGTTTGCGTAGGTCATCATTAAGGTGAAGAGCCCTTAGATAGTCGCGGCCTATTGTTTTGTCGAACTCCTCCCATGTCTTTTTATAACCCTCCTCCTCTGCAAGGTCGTAGCCGGCTGAATAAGTATGACAGGTGTCGATGCAGACCCCCACCCTTGTTTTGTCATCTACCCTGGAAATAATATGGGCAAGATGTTCGAATCTGTGGCCGAGATTGCTACCTTGCCCTGCGGTGGATTCAAGGACCGCCGTCACCCCTTCCGTCTGCTCAAGAGTAAGGTTGATCGAGTCTGCTATTAGGTCTAGACATTTCTCTTCCTCTATCGCGTTGACATGGCTTCCGGGATGGAAGTTGAGCATGGTAAGCCCAAGTTGCTCGCAACGCTTCATCTCCTCAAGAAACGACTTGCGGCTGAGATGAAGTTTCTGTGGATCCGGACTTCCTAAATTAATAAGGAAATTGTCGTGAGGCAAAATCTGCCACGCCTGGAAGCCGCCGCGTCGGCAGTTTTCCTTGAATGCTTCCGCCTCTTCCTCTGCAATGGCTTTAGACGTCCATCGGTTGCTGCTACCGGTGAAAAGCGCGAAACTCTTCGCACCGATTGCAACGGCTTCAAGGGGAGCGTTAGCCACTCCACCTTCGGTACTTACATGTGCTCCTATATATTTCATTCGGTGTTTGCTTTTATAGTAACTACAAAATTACTAATTTTTTTTCTTTTCTTACCCTTTATTTTTAGATTTTTTTTAATTGAAGAAGTACTCCGGCGATAATTTAAATTAAAAGAGGCGACCTTTGTCAAGGATCGCCTCCGATGTCAACAAGCCAGGGTAACTCAACGTACAACTTTCTTTTCTCCGTCAATAATGTATATGCCTGGATTGGCAGCATTTCTGAGCCTGCGCCCGGAAAGGTCGAATATCGTCTTTTCTTCCGATGCCGGACGAATCGTCTCAACACTGTCGGGAGTCTTCATATCAAAGATGTAGCAAAGGCCGTCGTCAGTGTTATCCCATACGTTCTCAACAGAAAGGGATATCAATGAAAGGTCCGGAGTCGCCATAGCGCGACCGGTCATCAATACTTCATCGCTGACAATCTGACCATCGACTAACTGTAAATACGGAAACATCATGTTGTCCTTGATAAACGTCCAATATTCAGGAACTTTCGAGTCTATCCATGAAGCGATGTCGATAACTTCTCCGTCCTTAAGTATGTAGGAATTGCTTGCAGTTCCCGCGGAAGTAGTACCTATTCCGACTCCATTGTCGGCGACGTAGAAAATATTCAGATCTTCATCTTTACTGTACTTTGTAATCTTATCGCTCGTGAGATCAAACAGCCACACGGTGTTCTCTATTGACGGATCTCCGGTCATTGGATCCAGTTCTCCTTCGACCATAACCGTAGTGCCCAAAGTCTTTCCATCGGCAGATATACGCAGCTGATTGAATGCATAGTTTGGAGAGGAGAGCGCAATAGCAGATATGTATTCCAACCAAGCTTTAAACTTTTCATTGTAAGCTATGGCTTTTTCATTGTATACTTCGACAGCTTCGTTATATTCGTCAATCTCCTTTTGCGTCATGAAGTCCCAATATTCAGGACAAGTGATCTGAGTCCCGGAGTTAACATATTCGCTGAATGCTTCGTTATAGGCCTCGATTTCCTCAGCTGTCATGAAAGACTCGAACTGAGGCATGGCGGGACCGTCGCCGGGAAAAGGAACAGCTTCCAAATGATCCGGATTGATGAGCTCCTCATGGGGAATCTCATAAGTCCACTGCCCGTTTTCATTCTCCTTATATACTATAGGATAGTTTACTATGCCCCATGCATCACGTATCTGTCCGACAATAGTCTTTCCATCGGCAGAAATATCGATAGCGGTTATATACTGAGGAATGGAATTCGAATAATCTCGGTCTGGATGGGGAAGCTTGACCGGCATGCCATAACCGTCGCCTTCAGCAATCCAAATATATGGCTCCACCATAAGGACTTCTTCTTTTCCACCCATATTGGCGAGTCTGATAGTGCCGCATATTCGTGAACCGTCGGCGTTGATAGCCTGGGCATGATTCGAAGTGAGGGCATTGGGAGGAAGCGGAAGAGAATGCCATTCTCCGTCTTTCCAATATTGAGCATCCGAACTCTTCGGTGTGGACGCAACAACGATTCCGTTATCGCTGACGCAATTGCCGTCACCGGCGTAGTATTCAGCATATCCCAATTCGCTGTATTGCACATATTCTTCCCCTGTAGCAAGATTGAAGATGCGCAGGCCGGAGGCACCTTGCGACACAGCATACTGCCCATTCGGGGAAATCCCACATATGATGGCATCTTCGATCATCTTTGGCTCCTGCTGTTGCGCATGTACTGCGAGGCTTATAGCTAAAATCCCGGTCAGTAGAATAATTTTCTTCATCGATTAAATGGTTTAGTTTTTTATATTTTTCGATTAATTCCTACAAAATTAGTAAAATTTTTCAATTTTTACCCCTACCACGCAATTTTTTTTTTAATTTTGCAGAATGAATCTATCTAAAACCAAATTGAATCTATACAGCAGGCTCGGTTCACGTAAGCAGCGTGAGAAACTCGGGCTGTTTATCGCCGAAGGTGAGAAATGCGTCGAAGACACACTGCCATACTTCATTCCTGAGGCAATTATAGTGATGGAGAAAGATTCGACCGTTCAGGAAAAATATGAGTCGTATCCTATCTTTACGGTAAATGAATCAGATATGCGTAAACTATCGCAGTTTCAATCGCTTCCGGAAGTGATTGCCGTTTACCGTATTCCAAAGCCTCGGAACTTCTGCAAAGATGATTTTTCCAATGGGCTTACCCTTATGCTTGATGGCGTCCAGGATCCGGGTAATCTTGGGACAATCCTGCGTACCGCCTCGTGGTTCGGGGTAGAAAGAGTGATCATTGGCCCAGGGTGTGCCGATCCTTACAATCCGAAGGCTGTGCAGTCATCTATGGGAGCCGTCGGAATGATAATGTTCTGTCAATCCGAATTGCTTCCGGTCATAGAGGAGCATCCCGAGATTCCGGTATGCGGCACACTTCTCGACGGAAACGATATCTACACCACTCCCCTTCGTATTCCGGCTTTCGTGGTAATGGGCAACGAAGGACAAGGTCTTAGTGAAGCGGTCAGGAGAAAAGTGAATCTTCCACTCCTTATCCCGAGTTTTGCATCAGGACCCCATTCGGAGTCACTTAATGTCGCAGCCGCAACGGCAATCACTGTATCTGAATTCATGAGACGCACGATTTGATATGGCTAAATCAACGATTAAATCTGTATATTTCTGCAATTCATGCGGACATGAATCTCCTAAGTGGATGGGAAGGTGTCCAGCATGTGGCGAATGGAATACCTTCGTCGAAGAAAAAGTATCTACAAAACCAACCTCCAGACAGAAAGGTCTACTGTCGACAGAGGGTGCCCGTCCGGTAAAGCTGTCAGAAATCGAGCCTCTTGACGAACCGAGGGTACACATGCCTTCCGAGGAACTCAACCGCGTGCTTGGTGGTGGACTCGTAGCCGGAAGCCTCACTCTTCTTGGAGGAGAACCCGGTATCGGCAAATCAACCCTATTGCTACAGAACATCCTTTCCATTCGCAACAGAAGAATCCTTTATATCAGCGGAGAGGAATCGGCGTCACAGCTCAAACTCCGTGCTGACCGGCTCGGAAAAGTATCGGACAACACTTATATTTTGACTGAAACGCAACTTGACCGTATCTTCACACAAATAGAAAACGTCAAACCACAGCTTGTGGTAGTCGATTCTATCCAGACCATAGCCTCTGCGGATATCGAGTCAGCGGCAGGAAGCGTCAGTCAGGTTCGCGAGTGTGCTGCGGCACTTCTCCGATATGCGAAAGAATCCGGTGTGCCTGTGATCCTTGTAGGCCATATCAACAAAGACGGAGCGATAGCTGGCCCGAAAGTGCTTGAGCATATAGTAGACACAGTCATTCAGTTTGAAGGCGACCGTCAGTATCTCTATCGAATACTCCGCGCGATAAAGAACCGTTTTGGTTCGACCAATGAGATTGGTATATATGAGATGGTGGCTAAAGGCCTGAGGGAAGTCAAGAATCCATCTGAGATGCTTCTGAGCGACAACCGGCAGGATGAGATGAGCGGCATAGCGATCGGAGTGACCATTGATGGCGCCCGCCCATTCCTTGTGGAAGTGCAGGCACTGGTCTCGTCAGCGGCATATGGAACGCCCCAGCGCAGTGTCACAGGGTTCGACCAACGACGACTCAACATGCTGCTTGCCGTTCTTGAGAAGAGGGCGCGCTTCAAACTGGGCCAGAAAGACGTCTTCCTCAATATCACCGGCGGCCTCAAAGTGACCGATCCTGCG
>JAIDSM010000029.1 GCA_029061225.1 Muribaculaceae bacterium | reverse complement strand
ATAACAACTTCGGGGTCTATGATCCCTTATTTATTCAGCAGTCGCTTATTTTAGTGACATTAGACTTAAGACTTAAGCCCCGTCCCTCTTTCCGAAGAATTTGTCTATGATCAGCGCGATGAAGCCGTCGCCCGTCACGTTGCAGGCTGTCCCGAAACTGTCCATGGCTATGTACAGAGCTATCATAAGCGCCTGGTCTCCTTCCGAGAATCCCAATATGCTCGCCAATATTCCTAACGAGGCCATGATGGCTCCTCCCGGAACGCCCGGCGCAGCTACTATCGAAACTCCGAGCATGCAGATGAAGCCTGACATCATTCCGATGTCGTAGGGATGTCCCTGCATGATCATCAGGGCAAGGGCGCAGCACACTATCTTCATCACGCTGCCCGACATATGGATGGTGGCGCAGAGCGGAATGACGAAACCGGCCACATCCTCGCCAACACCCATCTTGACTGCCTGACGCAGGGTCACCGGAATAGTGGCAGCCGACGACTGGGTACCTAATGCGGTGAAGTAGGCCGGCATCATAGTCCACAGAAGCTTAAACGGATTACGCTTTACGAAGAGAGCCGCTATGCAGTATTGGAAGATGAGAAGGAAGATATGGAGCGCGAAGATGACCCCTATTATCTTGGCGAACGCTGTCAGTATGCCCATCACCTGTCCCGAAACTGTCATATTGAGGAATATACCGAAGATGTAGAGGGGCAGGAGCGGGATAATAGCTCCGGAGATCGTCATCTCCACTATACGCCGGAATTCAGCGAAACCATGCTTCAATGCCGTCCCCTCCATGCGCGACAGGCATATTCCCATCGTGAAGGCCGTCACCAACGCTGTCATGACTCCCATCAGCGGCGGCATCTCCACCGTGAAGTAAGGCTCCAGGTCGTGCCCCTCTGTGATACCCCCTAATGTTCCCGGTTTTATGAGGTGCGGAAACACCGATTCTCCTACTCCATAGCTCAGGAAACCTGACATTAAGGTAGCCGCATAGGCTATCAGTGCCGTCCATATCAGCATCTTTCCCGCATTTTTCCCGATATCGGAAATCGCCGGAGCCACGAAACCTAAGATGATAAGCGGAATCAGGAAGCCTAAGAACTGGCTGAAGATGGCGTTGAAGGTCATGAAGATCCTTCCCGCCCATTCGGGGAAGAAATTGCCGGCGACGATGCCGAGCCCCATGGCGATGAGGATCTTTACCAGTAGGTTGATGCGTATCGGTTTCATCTATCTCTATACTTTATACTCAATACTCATTACTCAATACTTCAGTTGCTGTCTCCCCCGTAGAGCTCTTTCGGGAAGGAAATGAGTCTAACGTCGAGGTCACGCACGCGTACGTCGAGCGCATTCTCGTTGAAGATGCCGTAGGTCTTGCCGCGCACCCATCCTTCTCCATCGCAGGGACGGCGGTCGTAGACCCCTTTATGCCAGGGCGTGACATCGACGAGGTCAATGCGCACGTTGTCAAGCAGGATATCGCGTATCTTTCCCGGAGTGTCGCATCCGATGAAGATGCCGTTTTCCGACGTGGCGAAGATGTTGATGAAGCGGATATCCTTCACATCTCCGCATGCTCCTTTGGTGGCTCCTTTCGGGAAACGCCATCCAGCGTCCTTGTGGTTGCCTACTGCCCGCGGATAGGAGGTGATGTAGATTGGTTCGGACTGTCCCCACCACACTTCCGAGAAAAGATGGCAGTCGAGGATGATGTTGGAGAAGGTGACGTTTTCCACGCTTCCCTCGTCACGGTTCTGGATGCCGATTCCGCGGTTGGAGTCGCGGATGATGCAGTTGTCGAAGGTCACGTGCGATATGCGGTCCATATTCTCCGATCCTATCTTTACGGCACAGCTGCGCGAGGTCATGATGCAGTTTGATACGGTAATGTCGTAGCATGGACCGTATTCCTCGAATTCCCGGCGGTTCTTGAGGCAGATGCAGTCGTCGCCGCTCTCTATGTAGCAGTCGGAGATCCGTACCTTGTGGCTGTGGTCGATGTCGATGCCGTCGCCGTTGCGCACCTTGAGGTTGTTGAGCAGTGAGATGCCGGAGATAGCCACGTCGTGGCAGCCCACGAGATGCACGGTCCAGTAAGCGGAGTTGGCTATTGTTACGTCTGTTATTCTGACGTTGTCGCATCCGAAGAGCGTAAGCACGTGAGGACGGGGATCAAACGTCGTGACAGGTTTCAGCTCATATGAATCGTCGAGCTCGGCTCCCATGAACGCGACTGCATTGCCGTCGATGCGCCCCGTGCCCGTGATGGATATGTTCTTGAGGTCTGTGCCGGATATCCACATCATTCCTTCTCCCTCGTTGGCGCGGAACGCCGATTCCTTATATATGGACTCATCGGGAGAGGCGAGAAGCGTGGCGTTAGGCTGCAGATGAAGGTCTATGTCCGACTTCAGGTGAAGAGGTCCGGCCAGATAGGTATGGCCGGAAGGAAAAAGCACTTGTCCTCCTCCGGTCGCCGAGCACTCGTCGATGGCTTTCTGGATGGCTGCCGCGTCATCAGTACTGCCATCTCCCTTGGCTCCGAAATCCAGTACATTGACATCCTTCGCTCCCGCTGTCGTGAATGCACAATGCAGAATGCACAATGCAAAATATTTCAATTTCATAATGTTTTATACTATTTAATTGTTTCGATGACAACGATGAAAACGCCGACAACGATGAAAACTACTCAATAATGAAACGACGATCCCCCTAAGAATTCCCTCAACAGCGATGTCGGAGGTATCTGGTCGACCGGTATCGGATCAAAATATTCCAGGAATCGAAGCAGACGGTAGGCGTTGGCATATTCCTCCACGTTATGGGGCACCTGCCTGAGTATAGGCTCCGCATACTCTTTCATCACGCCAAGTTCGAAGAGCAGCGACGAGTTGAATGTCGCGTCGGCGTTCTCCTGGAATGGGAAGATCCATTTCTCCTCTCCGCGACGCACCGACGGCCAGCGGCGTATTGTGTCGAGGGCCGATGTATGGCGGTAGCGGTAGTCGCGGACTATGCGGCGGAGCAGTCGGTTGTCGTTTGGCGAGATCCAGTTGTGGTCGTCGATGGCGAGAGTGGTCAGAGCGGAGACATACACCTTATATATAGAGGATGCCCCCACCGAGGATATCAGTTCCGGATTCAGTCCGTGTATTCCCTCGATGATAAGCACGTCTGTGGGTTCCATCTTCAGCGGTTTTTCCTTCTCTATCCGGCGTCCGAACTCGAAACTGTAGGTCGGAAGGTTGACAGTCTCTCCCGCAAGCAGCCGCGAAAGGTCGGAGTTGAGTCGTTTGAGATCGAGGGCATAGAGGCTTTCGTAGTCGTAGTCGCCGGTCTCGTCGCGTGGAGTCACCTCGCGGTCTACGAAATAATCGTCGAGCGAAATCATCTTGGGAGTGACAAGTGATGTCATAAGCTGCACGGCGAGCCGCTTGCATGTCGTGGTCTTTCCCGAAGAGGACGGACCGGCGAGAAGCACTATCTTCGCACCTCGCTCCACTATCTCGTCGGCTATATGGCCTATCTGTCGCTCGTGCATCGCTTCGGCGACATTTATCAGGTCGCGCACCTTACGCTCTCTTACCGACATGTTGAGTTCACCTACATCGCGCACTTTCACCACTTCGTTGAAGTGCATGTAGTCAGTGAAGGCCTTGAACATTTTCGTCTGTCTTTCGGGCTCGAGTGCGCGCTCAGGATTCTGGGGATCTCGGCCCATGAGGATGAAACCGTCGGCGTAGGGATGAAGCGCGAAGACCGGGGCATATCCGGTCGATGGCGGCAGTGCTCCGTAGTAGCTGTCGGCAAGCCCGTCGAGGGTATAATATACGGTGTATAGCTGACCGGTGGTCTCGAAAAGGAGCACCTTGCTGAAGAGGTTCTGCTCGCGGAGCTTCGGAAGAAGGTCGGAGGTGAGACGCTCGTGGCGTTCGAATGGCAGGTCGGCGTCGGCCAGCTCCTGCATGCGTCTCTGCAATGACTGTATACGGTCGGGTGTCAGTACGCAAGGCTCTGAACTGCCCACTTCAAAGATCCGGCAGAAATAGCCGCGGAATATACTGTGTTCGATTCGGAGCTGGCTGCCCGGAAGCATCTCGCTGACTGCCTTGTATAGCATGAAGCAGAGCGCGCGGGTATAGACCCGGCGCCCGGTCTGTGTGTTGTCTGACAGATATTCCACCTGCTTCGACGAGTAGATGGGAAAGCGCAGGTCTTCGGTCTTGTTGTTGACGCGGCAGCAGATCGGGCGGAACGGGAGAGCCACCGAGCCCTCTTCGATCAGCGACAGGGGAGAGCAGCCTCCTTCGGCTCCTACATATCGGTCCTGGTTCTTGATGTAGATTTCCATGATTCAGATCAATTCATAATGGCTATAATGTCTTTAAAGACCTTAAGGACTTTAAGGACCTTAAGGACATAAAAGTGGGTCGCAACGCTTAAAAAGACTATATACACTCTCTTTTCAGATGCAAAGATAAGAAAATTAATCCGAAAAGAGTAAAAAATTGCAGAAAAATTTGGTCAATTGAAAAAAGAGCATTAACTTTGCACTCGCAAAAAGCCCCTACCCTCCTTATGGTAGTATGGGCTGTTGCGGAAGGAGGCCCATTCGTCTATCGGTTAGGACGAGAGATTTTCATTCTCTAAAGAGCAGTTCGACTCTGCTATGGGCTACT
>JAIDSM010000287.1 GCA_029061225.1 Muribaculaceae bacterium | reverse complement strand
AGAGCGATAAACGGGGCTCGAACCCGCGACCCTCAGCTTGGGAAGCTGATGCTCTACCAACTGAGCTACTATCGCATGTTTTCGCTTTTGCTCCGCAAATTTAAGCATTTTTTTCGACCCTGCCAAATTATTTTTGAGTTTTTGAGTTTTCACCTCATTTTTTTTTGTTAATTTTGCAAAAAAAATCAGGGTGTCCTGTCTTAAGATGTCAGGGTCTCCCATAATCGTTAACCTAATTATGCATTATGAATTATGAATTATGAATTATGCATTAATTAAAAGATTCATTCCTCTTGCAGTGATGACCATCATATTCCTTCTCCCCGCGTGTGGAGGAAAAGGAAACGATGCAGGTGACTTTCCGGAAGAATTCGCGGCTCTCTCGGATGAGCAGAAGGTGGTCTACATGATGGAGCATGCATCAGCCGACTCTGTAGCCCGATTCATCATCTATGCCTCCCTCGGGAAAATAGAAGGCGTGCGTATAGACACTCTCAACAATGCCACCCTCAAAGCATATGAGACCTATACTGACACGGCCCTCCAGTCGTTCAGCTGGGAGTTTGACCGTGTGGCCGAAGAGCTTCCCCTCCACGACAAGATGCGCCTGCGTACGCTCGTAGGCGCAGAGGATCCCCAGGGGCTTGGATTGACACTCGGACTGGAATATCTGAATCAGATACGAGTCAAGGGGATGACTGCCGACGAGGTGGTAGGGGAGCTCAAGGAATTCAAGCGGGCCTCAGCCGATGATCCCGATATGTACGCCCGCTTCCTGATCGGATTCCGCACCGTGCTCCGCTACGACCGCAACTCCGACATGCCTAAGGAAATCTACAACCGTTTCCTCGACTACGACCAGGATGTAATCGACGAATATTATTCGCGGAGCAAGGCGAAGCCGTCGCCCGGCGTCCCGGTGTCTCTTCCCGACTCTATCCTCATAGAGGAGCATCCCGCAGAGGCTCCTGCTTCCGATGTTACAGTCAATGAGGGGGCAGCCGCCACCCCCTCCGATTCTATATGATATGAAGAATCCAATATAATTATGCATTATGAATTATGCATTACGAATTGAATAAACTATGAAAAGAACCTCAGAATACGCTGCTCTCGCGGAGGCCGAAATCCGCGCTATAAATCTCTCTAAGGAAAATCTCGAAGGACTCTACGCTCCGATCGAATACGGAATGCAGGCCGGTGGAAAGCGTTTGCGTCCGACACTCGTGCTCATGACCGCCGACGCCTTCGGCAAATGTCCAGAGAAGGCCCTCAAGCCTGCCGTTGGAATAGAGATGTTTCACAACTTCACCCTCCTTCACGACGATGTGATGGACAAGTCAGACCTTCGTCGCGGCCGCCCCACAGTGCACTCCAAATGGGACGCGAACACCGCCATACTTTCCGGCGACACCATGCTGACGCTCGCCACCAAGATGGTGGCCGAGGTCGACGATGCAATCCTCCGTCCGGTGCTTGACACCTTCAACGACCAGGCCCTCCGCGTCTATGAAGGACAGCGTCTCGACATGGACTTCGAAGGCAGGGAAGAGGTGGCTCTTGACCAATACATCGAGATGATCAAGGCCAAGACCGGCGCGCTGCTCGGAGGAGCTGCCAAGATCGGTGCCCTTATCGGAGGAGCGTCGAAGGAAGACGCCGACCGAATGTATGAGTTCGGAGTGATGTTGGGAGTGGCTTTCCAGATCGAAGACGACTATCTCGACACATTCGGAAACGCCGAGACCTTCGGCAAACCCATAGGGGGCGACATCAACAACAATAAGAAGACCTTCCTCATGGTCAAGGCCCTCTCGATGGGAGGCGCCAACGCCGAGGCCCTGAAGGTGGCGATGAAGATGCCTGCCGGTCCCACAAAGGTGAAGACCGTAACACGCATCTACGAAGCCATGGGAATGCCGGCTGTTAGCAAGGCGGAGGCAGCGGCATACAGCAGCAAGGCCCTCGCCGCCATAAAGAAGACGGCGCTCAGCGACGCGGACCGCGAGGCATATCGCAAGCTCATCGAAAAACTCGTAGGCCGCTCCAAATAACCCCTCAACCCTCACCCCTTAACCCTCACCTCTTAACTCTTAACCCTTAACCCTTAACCCTTAACCCTTAACCCTTATGGTGGACACCCACACCCATCTCTACATGGATTCCTTCTCGAAGGAAGACCCTGACGGATGCGTCGCGGCGGTAGACAGAGCCGTAGAAGCCGGAGTGGAGCTGATGGTTCTCCCGGCCGTCGACCGCGAGTCGGCGACGGAAGTAGCCGCGCTTCACGCCTTGCGTCCGGACCGGACGCGCACCGCCATGGGACTGCATCCGACCGAGGTAGGGGAGGACTGGCACGAGGAACTCGACGACATCGTCGCCATCCTCGCTCCTACATCGCCCGTTGCGATAGGAGAGGTCGGCATAGACCTTTACTGGGACGATTCCAACCTCGGTCAGCAGAAGGAGGCCTTCACGGCCCAACTGATCATGGCCGAAAGAATGGCTCTCCCGGTCATCATCCATTGCCGCGACGGGGTTGAGGAGTGCTGCGAATGCATCGAGGAGGCCAAGGCGCAGACAAGCGGCAGTCTGCCTCCGCTCGTATTCCACAGCTTCACGGGGAGTCCCGACGATGTCAGACGCATAAGGCAGGTCTGCGATCCATACTTCGGAATCAACGGAGTAGTGACCTTCAAGAACTCCGGCAGCCTGCCGGATGCCGTTAAGGAGATCGGCATTGACCGGCTTCTGCTTGAGACCGACTCTCCCTATCTCGCACCCGTCCCCAAGCGCGGACGCCGCAACGAAAGCTCATACCTCACCTATATTAACGATAAGGTTGCGGAAATACTCGGTCTGCCTCCGGCGGAGACCGACCGGCTTACTACCCGCAACGCCAAAACATTTTTCCGGATTTGAACCAGCTATTCAGTCTTCCATTCCATCAGCCGGTAGTGATCTTCACTCTGGTGCTCCTGCTGATCCTTGCGGCTCCTGTCGTCTTCAGGCGCCTGAGGATACCTGATGTGGTGGGGCTGATACTCGCCGGCGTGGCCGTAGGGCCTTACGGATTCAACCTCCTCGAGCGCGATGCCTCCTTCCAGATTTTCGGACAGGTTGGCATACTCTACCTCATGTTTCTCGCCGCTGTCGAGATCGACATGTATCACTTCAAGAAAAACCTGAAGCAGGGTCTCGTGTTCGGCCTTATCACTTTCATCGTACCCTCCGTACTGGGTATCCTGGCGGCCCGATACGCTTTCGGTGCCGGGCTGACCACCTGTCTTCTTCTCGCCAGCATGTGTTCTTCGCATACGCTGATCTCCTACCCGGTGGTCAGCAAGTTCGGCCTTCAGAACGCCAAGGGGGTAATCCTTTCGGTCAGCGCCACCATCATAGCGGTGCTTCTCGCTCTTCTAACGCTGGCTTCGGTAGTGAAACTGCAGTCTACCGGTGTCTTCGATGCCATGGAAATCCTGACGCTGCTACTCTATACAGCCCTGTATGCGGCAGTTGTAGGAGTCGTCTTCCCATGGGTGACGCGCTTCGTCTTCCGGAAAATGTCGGATGCCGTGGCGCAGTATATATTCATCCTCGCCATGGTCTTCATCGGCGCGGTGCTCGCCCAGCTGATCGGACTCGAGGCCATACTTGGAGCCTTCTACGTAGGACTGGTGCTCAACCGTCTGATTCCCGGGCGCTCGTCGCTGATGCACCACATAAAGTTTATCGGCAACGCCATCTTCATTCCCTATTTCCTGATAGGGGTAGGCATGCTCATCAACGTGCACGTGATCTTCAGCGGATGGAAAGTGGCGTGGGTGGCCTTCAACATGGTGGTGGTAGCCCTCGTCTCGAAATGGATAGCGGCCTGGATAGCCCAGAAGTCGTTTGGACTAACACCGACCGACCGCCGCATGATGTTCGGTCTGACCAGCGGCAAGGCCGCGGCCACTATCGCCGCAACAATGCTCGGCTACCAGTATGGCATCATCAATGAAGACATCATGAACGGAGCCGTGCTCATGATCCTCGTGTGCTGCCTCGTGGCCTCGGTGATGACGGAGCGCACGGCCATCAGGCTGAGAATCGAACTTACCGCCGCCGAGATGGAGGAGACGGGAGTGGAGCGTCCGGAGTTCGCACGTCAGATCGTGGCTGTCTCCAATCCCATCACAGCCGAAGGCCTGATGAGGCTCGCGGTCTTCATGCGCTCGCCGAAGAACACCGAGCCTGTCACGGCCCTCTTCGTGCGCAACTCCGACGATCCCAAGAGCCTCCGCGCGGGACGCTACTCGCTGCGCACGGCCGCCCAGGCAGCTCAGGAGATGGGCGTGCAGGCGGTTGAGGAGGAGAGGTTTGACCTCAACGTAGTCTCTGGCCTCACCAACATGATAAGGCAGAACCACGCCACAGATATAGTGATCGGCTTCCACCGCAAGACCAACATCGTCGACTCATTCTTCGGACAGATGATCGACACTCTCCTGAAGGAGACCCTCAAGATGGTGGTGATGTCGCGCTGTTTCATTCCCATATCCACGGTGAGGAGGATAGTGGTGGTGGCGGGTGCGAAGGCCCAGTACGAGACCGGTTTCCACGACTGGGTTGCCCGCATTGGCAACCTCGCGCAGCAGCTCGCCTGCAAGGTGATATTCCTCGTCTCGGCAGAGACGTCAAGATATATTGAAGACATCATATCCACCGATGGCTACGGCATAAGGCGTATCTATCAGGAAATGACGGAGTGGGACGATTTCATACTCCTCTCGGGCGATGTCGGGCCGGAAGACCTCCTCGTCGTGATAGGGGCCCGGCGCGGTTCGATATCCTACAGCGCGTCGCAGGAGGAGATGCCTGAGTTCCTATCGAAGAATTTCGCCGCCCACAACCTGATGGTGATCTATCCGGAACAGTTCAATGGATGATGTTCGATTGAAAATCGTATAGAAACCGAGCTTAATCGGGATTAATCATGAATAATCGAGATTAATCAAGATTAATCTTCAACAGAAAACAATATGCAGATATTCGAATACATAGCAGACCAACTCGGATCGCTTGACGTCAATCTCGTCAACGCTTCCTTCCGACTTCTCCTTGCCCTGCTGCTCGGCGCTCTCGTCGGCACGGAGCGCAAGCACAAGGGGCAGGTGGCCGGTATACGCACGTTCGCGCTCATCTCGATGGGAGCCTGCCTCTCGATGCTTCTCTCCATATATGTGCCGCAGGAATACATGGGTCTCAAGAACGGCGACCCGGGCCGTATAGCCGCGCAGGTGATCACCGGAATCGGCTTCCTCGGTGGCGGGGCGATGATACAGCAGCGCGGAGTGGTGCGCGGACTCACGACAGCAGCCGGCATATGGATCACGGCCATCATCGGCATGGCGGTGGGGGTCGGCATGTATATGGCCTCGATCGTCTGCACGCTTCTTATTTTCATGGTGATCGTCGGCTTCAACCGTTTCGAGCACATGATTCACATCGGCCAGGAGACAAAGGTGATCTCCATACGTAGCAAGGGAATCCTTCGCAATATCGACGACTACGATCGCCTTCTCAAGGAGAAGGGCGTGCATATATCCAACTTCTTCATAGAGCAGAACTTCGAGAATGATTTCACCGAAGTCAACCTTGTGGTTCTCACACGCACCTCACGCAAGCTTATGGACGCCATCAACCGCCTCAGCGAGGCCCACGACATACTTTCAATAACACTCTCAAACCAGATTGACCTATGATGCCACAGATGATTCAGGAGACAACCACCGACATTCAGCAGACCATCTATACCGAACTCAACCCCGACGCGGGCAAGGAGGGTGGGCAAGGATCGGAAGACCATACCAACGGCCTGATCCTCGACCTGGCCTGGATCCTTGTGCTCGCCGCCATATCCACGCTCGTCTTCAAGAAACTGAAGCAGCCCGTAGTGCTCGGCTACATACTCGCCGGATTCATAGCTTCTCCCAACTTCACCTATCTCCCCTCTATCTCCAATCTCGAGAATATCGAGATCTGGGCCGACCTCGGCATCGTGGTCCTGATGTTCTCGCTCGGTCTTGAGTTCTCGTTCAAGAAGCTGATGAATTCCGGGTCTTCGGCCATCATAACGGCTTTGATCATCATTGTCGGGATGACGATGGCGGGATTCGGAGTGGGATATATGCTGCATCTGAATACGATCAACTGCATCTTCCTCGGGGGCATGATATCCATGTCGTCGACCACCATCATCCTGAAGGCATTTACCGACCTGGGCCTGAAACAGCAGAAGTTCGCCTCGATGGTGCTCGCGGTGCTCATCATCGAAGACCTTTTCGCAGTCCTGATGCTCGTGCTCCTCTCCTCCTTTGCGATGGGCGACGTGCAGGGTTCGGAACTGATATTCAGCATAGCCAAGCTCTGCTTCTTCCTGATCATATGGTTTGTAGTAGGCGTCTACGTCCTTCCCTCATTGCTTGAGAAATTCAGCAGCTATCTCAATTCGGAGACCCTTCTTGTCGTCTCCATGGGCCTATGCTTCATGATGGCGGCCTTCTCTGTGATGTGCGGATTCTCGCTTGAGTTAGGAGCCTTCGTAATGGGATCCATTCTTGCCGGCACGGTCTTCGCAGAGAGGATGGAGCATGTCATCGCTCCCGTCAAGGACCTTTTCGGAGCCGTATTCTTCATCTCTGTGGGCATGATGGTGCAGCCCTCGGTGATCGCCACATATTATCCTCAGGTGCTGCTGCTGGCCGCCGTTGTGATAGTGGGCATGATCATCTTCGGCACACTCGGCATGCTCGTCACCGGCCAGACGCTGCAGGTGGCAATAAAAAGCGGTTTCTCCCTTACTCAGATAGGTGAGTTCTCCTTCATCATCGCATCGCTCGGAATGGGACTGGGAGTGCTGGACGCATCTCTCTATCCTATCATCGTGGCGGTGTCAGTCATCACTATATTCACCACTCCCTATTTCATCAAGCTTTCCGATCCTGCATATAGGTTTATCGAGAAGCACCTGCCCGAGAAACTCCGCTTCCTCATCGACAGGTATTCGTCGCAGAAAGTAGACAACAACGAGACCGCACGCCTCTGGCGCGAGATACTCGGACGGTATCTATGGAGGATTGTTCTGTATTCCGTCATACTGATCGCTATCATTTTCGCCTGCCGCCAGCTGCTTTTCCCTCTGATGGAAGGCCTGATGCCGAAATGGGGACATCTCGTAGCCACTGCCTGCTCGCTCGTGCTGATGTCGCCTTTCCTGACGGCGCTCTCCTTCACCACGATAAAATCAGACCATAAGATGAAGCTCCACTCTACGGCCTCGTTCTACGACGTTCCGCTGATAGCTATGAGCATCATAAGGTATTTGCTCGCGCTGCTCTTCGTAGTGTATTTTCTTGCTGTCTGCTATTCTACGCTTGTAGGATGGATCGGAGGCACGATCTGTTTCCTCCTCATGGTCATATTCGCTTCATCCAAGCTGATGCACAGCTTCAAGAAGATGGAGAAGAAATTCATGAACAACCTCAACAACCGTGAGAACGCACGCAGCGGCGCCAACAACAATCTCGTAAGCGATCTGCATCAGGCCTACGTAGACATAAAGCCCAACTGCCGCTTCGCAGGAGATAAACTGAAGGATTCAGGGCTGCGCTCCGAGTTCGGACTAAGCGTCTCGAGCATCCGAAGAGGCGACGAGTTTATCCCTCTGCCTACGGGCGACACCCGCATCTTTCCCGGCGACACCCTCGGGGTGATCGGCTCAGACAGCCAGATCAAGCACCTCAACGACGAAATAGACCGCACCTGCCAGATGAAGAAGGACTCACTCCACCATCCGGATATCGAGCTGAAGAGCATATTGCTGACTCCCGAATCCCCGATCATCGAGCGTCCGCTCCGTGAGACCGATCTCCGCAACGACTACTTCTGCATGGTGCTCTCAGTGCAGCGCGGAGAGGGAGAGTACATGACTCCGCGCCCTGACACTGTCCTTAAGGCCGGCGACCTCCTCTGGATAGTCGGCGACCCTGCGCAGTTCGATAAGATGAAGTGAGTTTTCAGTTATCAGCTATCAGCTATCAGCTATAAGCTATCAGTTTTCAGCTAACATGATTATTTATGAATAATCCGGATTAATAATTAATAATTAATCTTTAATCTTTAATAATTAAGTGAATCGTCGTCCCTATACCTTTGACCGTGTGGTCCGCATCCTTTTTGTGGTATGCGGGCTCGTAGCCATTCTCTTCCTGCTCGATCTACTGAGCGATGTGCTGCTCCCTTTCCTCGTGGCTTGCCTCATCGCCTACGTCCTTGAGCCTTCCGTGGAGTTCAATAAGAAGATACTCGGATGCAAGCGGCGCTTCTTCCCGGTGGTGATGACGCTGCTTGAGGCCCTCTTCCTCGTGGGAATGCTCTGCTGGATCCTTATCCCTTACCTCGTAGATGAATGCGCAGAGATGGGAAAGCTTATCAAGGAGTATGCGTCGAGTCAGATCCAGATACCTTATATTTCAAAGGAAATTCATGATTTCATCCGTAAAAACGTAGACTTCGACCAGATCGGAAAGTTGCTGAGCCGGGAGCAATGGATAGAGCTCATCAAAAACAGCCTCAACCAGACATGGTCGTTTATCGGCAGTTCACTGAGCCTGATAGTTGGCATCATAAGCTGGCTGATAGTGGTGCTCTACGTAATCTTCATAATGCTCGACTATGAGCGCTTCATCCTCTCGATGCGTCAGTTGGTGCCTTACGGACAGCGCCGTCAGGTGTTCCATATCGTAAAGGACATCGAGAACGTGATGAACCGTTATTTCCGAGGTCAGTTCTATATAGCCTCCTTGGTCGGGCTGCTTTTTGCCGCAGGATTCCTTATTATAGGTCTTCCGATGGCGGTGCTCTTCGGTCTTTTCATCGGCATGCTCAACATGGTGCCCTACCTGCAGATGATCTCTCTTCCGATAGCCGCGTTCCTATGCCTTGTGGGGTCCATCTCGGGAGGGCCTGATTTCTGGGTGCTTTTCGGAGAGTGCATGGCAGTCTATGTCGTGGTGCAGTGCATCCAGGACCTTGTGCTGACGCCAAAAATCATGGGTAAGGCTATGGGGCTCAACCCCGCCATCATCCTGCTCGCCCTTTCCGTATGGGGTACACTGCTCGGATTCCTCGGCATGATAATAGCCCTGCCTCTGACAACCCTTCTCCTTTCATACTATGACATGTATATCGTACGCCGGTCATATCCCGACGATGCGGAGGAATCTGAGGAGCCCGAGCAATTGGAGGAGAGGGGCGGCGATACAGAATAGTGTGGATTATTGGAATGTCTCCAGCAATAGCTTCTCGGCAGCCTTCCGCGCTGCCGGGCGCGCTCCGATGTCGTTCATGATGATCACTATGCTGTGGGTAGGTGCGAACTCTTCGTCTACCTTATAACCGGCATAGCACTGAATGCCGTTCATGCTGCCTGTCTTCATGGCCACATAGGCCTCGAGGGGAGTCCCTTTCAGAAAACTCGACAGAGTGCCTTCCTGTCCGGCGAGTGGCATGAAGGAGGCGTATTCCTCGTTGTCGCTCATGTCGTGGAGTATGCCGCTGATGAAGTTGGCCGTCACACGGTTGGAGCGAGAGAGGCCGCTGCCGTCGATTAGCGTCACCCCTTCGGTCGGAACGCCTGCGTTTTTCCAGAAAGCCAGCATCTCCCCGGCGGCCTCCGAAGTGGAGCCGTCCTTGCCTCGGGCCAGCCCGAAGGCTCTCAGGAATGTCTCGGCGAAGAGGTTGTCGCTGCGCATCATGCAGCTGCGCATCACTTCGGCGTATCTGTCGCTGACATGGTCTACGAGCAATGTGGCTTTGCGGTCTTTCAGACCTTCCGTGCCAACGCTGGAGCCTCCGTTGACTGATATTCCGGCGCCTTTTAGCCTCGAGGAAAGATATGACAGGAATACGGATTCCGGATTCTTCACTGCGCGTCCTCCCGAAGCGTTGCGTCGGAAATTCAGTGCATGGCTTCCTGTCCCGTATGCCTCGTTAAGGTCTCCCGCAGCCCAGCTCGGCGGGCAGGCCGGACCGGAATAGAGCGACTCGTCGATGCGCAGTCCACCCTTTATATTGCTGATGCCGTGATGTCTGAGGGCTGCGATAATTTCTTCCGCAATGTCGGAGGAAGCGGGAGCGCAGTCTGCTCCAAGGGTCGGGTCGCCGCCTCCTTCCACCACAAGATCGCCGTCGATGGCATTCCCCTCAATCGGACCGTCGGCATAGACTCGAGTATGGAATCTCTCGTCGGGCCCTTGCTCCTTCATGAGGCCAGCTATGGTGACAGTCTTCATAATAGATGCGGGAAGAAGGGGGCGGTCGGCGTTGTGGGCGGTGATCGTCTCGCCTGTCTTCAGGTCTCGCACGAGCACGGCGGTGCTTCCGGGAGTTATGCTTTTAGCACCGAGGAACGCATCAAGTGGCGATGCAGCGTATAGAGTGGCGACGGTTATTAATAGTAGAGTGAGTATTATGTTGCGTTTCATATCTTGTTTCCTGCTGATAGATCATGTTATTTAAGTTTCGCAAGCTCCGCTTAAGGTTTATGGTTTAAATGGTTATGGGGTTATATCAGACGTAGTATAGAGCCCTTCTGAAGTATATATTCAAATTTTTCTTATAACCCTTTAACCTAATAACCTTGTAACCCTTAATTTTTGCTTACGAAAGTTGAATCATTTTATTTGCAAAATTACTAAAAATGCACTTATCCTCCAACTTTAATTTCACTGAAATGTTTTATTGATACAAAAGCTAATGCAAACATAGTAAGTAACTAAAAACACACAAACACACAGACAGAAATGAAGAAACTACTTTATCTCCTTTTGGTTCTTCCTTTTGCAATGATGATTTCATCTTGCTCAAGCGACAAAGACCTTCCGAACGTCGACATAACTTTGACGTTTGACAATGCCGCAGTTAAAGACGGCGCGGTATACGTGATACAGGATTCCGTATTCTCGATGACCGGAATCACAGTGAAGGCTGTAGATACAAAGCAGCAGGCAGCCATCGCCAACATCCGTTATTTCTGGAATGGAATACCCGCTCCGGGCCTCACCTGGAGTCCGCTTCCCATGGAAATCGATATGGCGCAGATGCCTCAGCCTGAAAACGGCGAGAACATCCTTGGTCTTCGCGCCACTCTGCTCGAGACCGACAAGTCTATCGCCTACACAGCTCTCAACGTCCCCATCATCGCTGTTGAGAACGAAGAGGCCCTTCCCGATGGCGTGACCATCGGAGAAGCATCCTTCACATTCAGCAATACTCCTCAGTCTGACAAAGAGTAAGCGATCCTGTCGCTACAGACTATAACCCCGGAGGCCTGACACCTTCGGGGCTTTAGTTTTATAGCGCGGCATGCACGCGACGAGAAAAAACTGTCGAAAAAAATCGGAAGATTATTTTGACATGTCAAAAAAAATGCCTAAATTTGCAACCGCTTTCAGAAGCGGCCAACATGGAAAGATGCCGGAGTGGTCGATCGGGACGGTCTCGAAAACCGTTGTACCCTTACGGGTACCCAGGGTTCGAATCC
>JAIDSM010000286.1 GCA_029061225.1 Muribaculaceae bacterium | reverse complement strand
GTAATGAAAACGAATAAATGGCCGTCAACACTCCCATTATACCGCTACACAACAGCTGCATGGCGTTATACTGAAAACGCGAGTGCCCAATCTCACCGTTATCGCTGAAAGTGATTCCGAAAGCCCCGTCAAACCAATAAGCTGAATTGACGAACCACATGGCTGCTACAAATCCGACAGTCCCCCAGATGCGAATTGAAGGAAATGACGTCACCGTGTCATGCCCGCTTTGAGCCAAGAGTCCGAAAGTCGTAGTGTTTGCAAGCGCCATTGTCGGCATGTATAGAGCAAGAAAAAGAAGATAGAGCGGATAAAATATGCCAAACTCAAGATGAGGATGAGTCGTGCCGTATCTCCACATTGCAAACATCACTGCAGCGGCCAAAAGATGACATATACCCAAAAGTCTCTCAGGACGTCCCGTACGGTCAGCGAGACGTCCTAAGAGCGATGGGGTGATGATCGACACGAGACCGATAGCAGCGTAGAACCATGCAATCTTGCTGCCAATTCCTCCGGATCCAAGGAATTGTCCGAAACTTGTCAGATAGCAACCCCATACTCCAAACTGGAGAAAGTATAGAAGTGAAAGACGGGCTTTCATCTCATCTTTAATCTTTTATAATTAATCTTTAAAACTTGAACTCGACGCCTCCCATTATCGTAGTGCCTGGCATAGGACATCCGTAGATGATCTGATAGTGCTTGTTGGCTATATTATCCACTTTTACAGAAAGAGTCACAGGAACCGCAGACGCTGAATTGAGAGTATAGGCAGCTCTGAAATTAACCAGGGTGTAACTCTCGGTCGAGCCGTCAGGATTTCCGTTCTTCATGCTCCAGATGCTCTGGTCCTCAAGAGTGAAGCTGAAATCACCGGGTGAATAGGTCAGTTCGGCGCAAAGCTTGTTTTTCGGCGAGTATAGGTTGTCCGAATCGGTGTGGAGATACGACCATGACGCGCTTGCCTGCAGATTGGTCAGGATATTATATGCGGCCTCAAGCTCGAATCCTTTGTTGTGGAACTTACCTGTATTGACATTGTGCGGACGTCCGTCTACCCTCACTGTCTGAATCATGTTCTTTCCGTCTATATAGAAAAGGGCCGCTCCAAGCATCAGGTTATAGTTAAGGAAATGCTGGCGGTAGCTTACCTCATAGTTGAGCATGTATTCAGGCTTAAGGTCAGGATTTGCCGGCGGATAGAGATATAGCTCGCGTATATTCGGAGAGCGGAATCCTTTACTGAATGAAGCCTTTATCTGAGAAGCACGTCCGGGCTTAACAATGACACCTGCCTGAGGCACCCAGACATTACCGTATGTAGTACCATGCTGCAAACGTACGCCTCCATTGATATTCAAAATATCATTGAAAAAACCTTGCTGCATCATTACGTATCCGGCAATCTCATTGACATGATGGGTTGCCTCTGATGAGTGGATCGATTCATCCTCCTTATTGGTATTCCAGATATGTCCTCCCCAGTGCTGGAAATCAATACCGGCAGAAAGAATATTGGCATTCCATAGATAGAAAGATTCATATGCGGTGAAGCCCATATTATAGTCGGTAGAATGGAAAAGATAGTCACGTGGAGCAGTTCCAGGAGCATTGCCGTCATCGAGATTATGACGACCCCAATTTATATATCCTTGCACTCCACCGTCACATTTTTCATATATATTCTTAATGTAAAGTCCTCCTGTACCTCTGAAAATATCTGTCCACATATTCTCCAAAGGATCCTGAAGCGTACCCGGATTGTTGGCATGGCTTTGGGTCATATCAAGCATACCGGCTACATTCCAATGATTTGAAGCGGCATATTTAAGCTGAGCAAATTCATTGGCAAGCCAAAAGGCACTTCCTGCTCGGTTGCCGTTGCTTCTGTCGAGCTGGCCGGAAAGTGTGGCTGAGAATTTTCCTTTCTTATAACCCGAGGAAAGTGCGAATTTCTGTGTGCTGAAGGAGCCGAACATAGCCCGAGCCCGTCCGGTCAGTCCATCTTTCTTTTGAATTTGGGTGACAAGATTGATCGAGCCCCCCATGGCGTTCGAGCCGTAGAGCAGTGATGATGGACCTTTCACTACCTCTCCCCTTTCGCCTCCGGTCGCGACATATGTGTCTGCAAGACTGTGACCGAAAACACCGGCCCACTGAGGCTGTCCGTCGATCATAAACAGAACCTTGTTGCCCTGTCCTACACCACGGATATTGACTGTTCCGGCACTTCCTCACGACACACCATACCCGGCAAAAACGCGTTCTTTGACGAAAAGACC
>JAIDSM010000285.1 GCA_029061225.1 Muribaculaceae bacterium | reverse complement strand
AAATAATTCCTTAACCCTTAACTCTTATTCTGCTATCTCATATATCTTTCGGGCTACATCCTTATCGATCTTGATATAGTTTCCGAATACCTGTCCTTTATTTTCCGTAACTTTCCGAGAAAGTAGTTCAACATCAGGATTCTCGATACCGAGTTCCTTCATGCTTACCGGCATGCCTATTGACTTGAGGAATTTCTTAAGGGCTTCTATCCCGAGGGCAGCGGCCTTGCTGTCATCTTCCTGCTTGATATCAAATACGCGACGGGCGAACTGGGCGAGTTTTCCGGGATTCTCCTTCATGGCGTATGTCATCCAAGCAGGGAACATCACTGCAAGTCCTGCTCCATGAGTCACGTCATATACGGCACTGAGTTCATGTTCAAGTCCATGTGTAGCCCAGTCTTCCTCACGTCCGCCACTGCATACGCCGTTGTGTGCAAGCGTACCACTCCACATAATGTTGGCGCGAGCATCGTAGTCTTCCGGATTTGAAATCACCTTCGGAGCTTCAGTGATTATTGCCTTGAGCACTCCTTCAGCTACCCTATCGGTAATCTCCACATTCGGAGTGTTAGAAAAGTAACGCTCCATGATGTGGGCCATCATGTCCGTGATACCTGCGGCTGTCTGGTAAGGAGGCAGAGTGAACGTAAGCTCCGGATTCATGAGGGCGAACTTCGGACGGAGTACGTCGCTTCCCATCCCAAGCTTATGAAGACCGTCGAGCTTTGTAATGACCGTATTGCCCGATCCTTCACTTCCGGCTGCAGGAATCGTCAGCACCACTCCCACCGGCAGTGCCTTCATGACCTTAGCTTTACCGCAATAGAAATCCCAGAAATCTCCATCATAGGGCATTGCGGCCGCAATAGCTTTTGCAGTATCGATCGAGCTGCCGCCGCCTACAGCGAGAACTGAATCGATTCCCTCCTTCTTAGCTATCTCAATTCCCTCATAGACCTTTGAATCTACCGGATTAGGCTGAACTCCACCGAGCTCAGCGTAAAGAATGCCTGCATCCTCAAGACTTCTCTTTACTCGGTCAAGCAGCCCCGACCTTACTACGGAGCCTTTTCCATATACTATAAGCGGCTTCTTCATGTCGAAAGCCTTTAGCTGGTCAGCTACCTTGTTCTCGACTCCCTTTCCGAAGACATACTTCGTGGCAGGGAAAAACACAAAATTATTCATATGCAATCAAATTTTTACTGTAATTCTTATTTTCGCATCCTTACAAGTTCAATCGCCTCCTTGCCGGTGACCTCAACAAGTCTGATCCTTACGATACAGACATTCTTCAGGAATTTTTTTATTTCCTCTTCGGGATCGATCCCGGGACTGTATTTGTCGCTCAGAAGCCTCAGTGTGTCAATGACTTCATTCTCTTCTTCTACTATCTCAGCCTTTCCGAAAGCTATCACACTTCTGAAATAGGACGTGAACTCTATTGGCACTACATCATCTTTGTCTACAATACAAAGCGAGCATTTAGGATTTCTCCGGATGGCATCGAGTTTATGACCTTGTCTGGCGCAATGAATATAGATACACCCTTCATGGTATACATAATTTATCGGTACAGCATAGGGATAATCATCGTCTCCGGCCACGGCCCATACAGCCGCTTTCCCGTTCTCAAGAATCCTTATGTTCTCTTCTTCCGGCAGCAGCTGCCGTATTCTTCTCATCTTCCTTTCCATTTTATTAGCCCAAAACCTTTAGTCCTATGATTGACAGTATCAATGTCGTGATGAAGAAAATTCTCCAGAAAGAAGCAGGCTCGTCAAAGAAAATAATCCCGACAAGCACCGCGCCGACAGCTCCGATTCCGGTCCATACAGGATAGACCGTACCTATCGGCAACCGCTCTGCAGCCTTCGCCATAAGAAACATACTGAGACCTAACGCCAGCAGAAAACCACCCCACCATCCCCACAGCTCATGTCCGGATGCTGTCTTTGTCTTGCCCAGACAGAAAGTAAAAGACACTTCCATGCATCCGGCGAGGACCAGAATAATCCAGCTTAAAGTTGTATTCATCTTTTGTCACATCCTCTATGAGGGCTGCGGGAAATCCCGGCGACTCCTTCCAAGGATTCACAAAATTACTCATTTATTCCGAGATTTCAAAATTCTATTTTACGATATTGCCGGGAGGTTGCATATACCGCTTTTTTTTAATACCTTTGCATCAAATAAAAAAATATATAATGAGCACTCACATCTTTGGAACCACAGCAAGATTGCTTTCATCGCTTCTCTTATGTCTGGCTTGTTCGATATCAATGTTCGCAACCGACTCTATCGTCAGCGATGGAAAGACATTTTTTATATCCGGAGACACAATCCTTCTTGACAGGGAAGGCCTTTTCAACTGTGATAATGCTTTTACAGACCCGGCTGAAGCATTCGGAGAAATCAACAGTATTGGCTCAAGGGCTGTCCTGTTGGTAGCTCCGTCAGTCTATTGGCTTGATGATCCGGACGACACTGCGATTCGTTCGGACAAGGATGGGATTCCTTTCGCTGTCAGATTGAAATGCGATTCCCTTACAATAATAGGTCTTTCGGAAAACCCTGAGGATGTCGTGTTTGCCGCAAACCGAGGCCAGACACAGGGAGCTATCGGCAACTTCACGATGTTCGAATTCTCCGGGAATAATCTTGAGATCAAGAACATTACTTTCGGAAATTATTGTAATGTCGATCTGATTTATCCTCGCAATCATGACTACGACAGACCGAAGCGCAAGGATGCCATAGTTCAGGCACAGATAGGAATATGCAGAAGTACTGACAGATTGTATGCACAGAACTGCCGCTTCATAAGCCGGCTTAACCTATGTCCTTTCGTCGGCGCCCGCAGAAGCCTGTATGATGACTGCTATTTTGAATGCACCGAAGATGCTCTATCCGGATCAGCAGTATATCTTGATTGCCGCTTCACTTTCTTCAGCAGTAAGCCTTTCTATTCTACTGCCGAGACAGGTGCTGTCTTTCTTAACTGCGACATCAACTGCCTCGGGTCGGGTGTGCAGTATTTCACAAAGGTTCCGGGACAGGTTACGGCGATCGACACTCGGTTTTCCTGTCCCAACCCGATTGATATAAGATGGACCCGCGATGCATCAGACATAGTATGCCATCAGGAGAACATATCGCTGAATGGAAGCCCCTATACGATTGATGCCGATCGTCCGGAACTTGGACCATCATTATCAGGATCAACATTCAGGAATGCTTATAAGGTGGATTATAATGGAAAATCGCTATACAATCTTCCCAATCTCCTTAATGGAACAGACGGTTGGGATCCTAAGCGCATGAACTCAATCATATCCGACATTGAGGCTGAAACAGATGCCGTACTTACGGGACTCCCGGTCTCTCTCAGAATGGATATAAGAACACCAGAACCTTTAAATGACGGAGACCAAGTGATCGTCATGTCCACCCCTCTGCTATGGGGTGGTTATCCGGTTGCACCCTTGGATTCTTTCACGTTTATTGCACAAAACTCCAATCCTGTAAAGAAACAGGTAGTGATTCCGGTCTCCACTCCGGAAGGGTTGACAACCCGAACTACCCTGACCATCGAACCGAAGCTGAGACAAGCTCCCAAATTCAAGAATAAGCCTTCCATTCGCTATGATGAATCCGATGGACTCCTTCACGTTGATTACTCTCTGTCAGGAAAAGGTGAGGATGACAGCCGCATCATGTGGTGCAGGGTCATAGAGGAAGATTCCGGCAGACGCGTGCTTTTGATGAAAGAGTCGGATGCAACTAAAGGACAGACTTTCAAGGCAAAGGCCGGTGATTTAGGCAACGGGATAATGGCGGTAGTTTTCCCAAAATTCAAGGATTCGAAATACGGACCGCTAGAAGCTTCGGAGGTTATATCGCTTACTGAGCTCGCACAGGTAGAGGAGTATCCCGAGTCTCTTCTATCTACGGATTTCAGCGATATCGGTATAGTGGAGAGTGATCCTGGGATTCCGGGGATATGGAGTTTTGACGTATTCAAGCCTGCCGATACTTCACATGTTGACTGGCAACCCGCAGATGGACCCGGTTGGTATTACGGAAAAGGTTTCGACGCATCTACCGGCACCGGAATCGTTCAGAACGAGAAGGGTGCCAGGATGATATATGTACCCGCCCGTGACGTCTGCAGCGACATGAAGGTTTCACTTGTCGCTGAACCGGCTAAAGGAGGAGGTCAAGGTTTCGGTAGCGCCACCTCACAGTATATGGACGTTTGCGTGAAGTTCGACCCCATCAATCTTGACGGATATGCGCTTCGTATCGAACGGACGCCCGACTATGACAATGCGGTCAGTTTCTCTATTGTCAGATATGATAAAGGAGTGACTTCCGTAATATCTGAAAATGTGATAAGCGATTGTTTCCGCAACCCCTGCTATATAGAGGTAGGTATTGAAGATGGTGTGATGCGTGCTTCAGCTTATACGGAAGCATCCCGCCAGGGACGTAGCCGAAGTCCGAAAGTCATGGAAAAAGTAGAGCTCAGCACACCGGTAGCCTCGACCTACGATACTGGATTCTGCATCCAGCATACAGGTTCTACAGGACCCTCTTCCACCCTCCTGCGAGACCTCCGAATTGAATGGCGTTAACTTTTTCTGATGAAATCTTATGTCTGTTTAAGATAATTTTTGTAATTTTGTATAATTGATTTATAACCCTACAATATATCATCATGAAACCAACCCGATTTATCGCTGTCGCTGCCATCGCCGCAGCACTTTCGGCTCCGGCTTACGCAGACGTGTCGAAGGCATACGTATCCGATCTCGGCAACGGCAAGTATCAGAACCCCATCATCAACGCAGACTACTCAGACCCTGACGTGGTTCGCGTCGGCAATGACTACTACATGACCTCCTCCAGCTTCGCAAATCTCCCTGCTCTTCAGATACTCCACTCCAACGACCTTGTCAACTGGACCCTCGTCGGTGCTGTTGCGGACAAGTATCCGGATCCCGCCTTTGACGGCGTAAGCCACGGCAACGGTGTTTGGGCACCGGCAATCCGTTACCATGACGGAAAATACTACGTGATGTATGGCGATCCGGACCGTGGCATCTATGTAGCTGATGCTGTCGATCCGAAAGGTCCTTGGAGTCCGCTCAGGCTCATCTATCCAGCCGTAGGCGTCATCGATCCCTGCCCCTTCTGGGATGAGGATGGACGTGCCTATATCGCCCACGGCTATGCCGGCAGCCGCGCCGGGGTGAAGAGTATCCTCGGAATGATAGAGATGACTCCAGACGCTACCGGGGTCATCGGTATGGACCGCGTGATCTATGACGGCCATGTTGAAAACGAGACCATTGAGGGAGCCAAGATGTACAAACGTGGCCCATGGTATTATATCTTCTCACCTGCCGGCGGCGTTTCCACAGGTTGGCAGGTAGTGATGCGCAGTAAGAATCCATGGGGTCCTTATGAGCAGCGCAATGTGATGGAACAGGGCGACACTGACATCAATGGCCCTCATCAGGGAGCTTGGGTCGATACCCCTGACGGCAAGGAACATTGGTTCATACATTTCCAGGACAAAGGTCCGTACGGACGTGTTATCAATCTCGAGCCGATGGAATGGAAGGAAGACGGTTGGCCGGTCATCGGTGTAGACAAGGACGGAGACGGACGCGGTATTCCCGTGCGCACTTACCGCAAGCCCAATGTCGGAAAGACATACCCCGTAGCCACTCCCGCCGACAGCGACGAGTTCGATTCCAATACACTCGGCCTGCAGTGGCAGTGGAATGGCAATCCCCAGCCTTTATGGTATTTCTGCGATGCGGAGAATTCGTTGCTCCGTCTTTTCTCGCACAACACTCCCGACGCAAAGAACCTCTATGATATGCCGAATGTCCTGATGCAGAAGTTCCCCAACGAGAATTTCACTGCCACAGCAAAGGTTTCGTTCCATCCTCGTCAAAAGGATGGGAAGACGATGGTCGGAGAAAAGGGAGGTCTCGCAGTCATGGGTTATAACTTCGCGACACTCGCCCTTGAAAGCCGTGAAGACGGTATCTATCTTGTGCAGACAGACTGTGTAGGTGCCAACAAAGGCAAGGATGAGGTTGAGACAGCCGCCGAGAAACTTGACTCTAACGGTCCGGTATGGCTGCAGGCTGTAGTAAAGATGACAGGCAAGAAGAATCCTAAGGCTAAACCAGATTATAAATGTACGGTAACTTTCCGTTACAGTCTCGACGGAAAGAAATTTACCGACTTCGGTCGCCCGATGGATGTCCGCGAGGGTCACTGGATCGGCGCTAAGGTCGGTGTCTTCTGCACACGTCCTTGGAAGAGCAATGATTCCGGCTGGCTCGACGTCGATTCCTTCATCATTGACAAATAATTCAACGAAAAATCAGCAGCCTCGGAGAGACAATTCATGATATTGATGTACCAAAACTCCCCACATTTTCAACAAATTAAAACTAAAAGTTTTCCAAGTAAAACACCTTAACACTTAACTCTTAACACTTTATACTTTTTCAAATCCCTGAAAGTTTTCCAAAATAATTTTTCCGGAAAATTTTCAGGGATTCTTTTTGTTATTTTGATTTTATTGCTTAACTTTGCAGTCCCAAAGAATATAACCAATTTCAACCCCGATGATACAGACCATTCAGAAACGCGACGGCCGCATTGTTGGCTACAACGAAGAGAAGATCAAGGCCGCTATCCGCAAGGCCATGCTTGCCACGTCTCAAGGCGAGGACGAGTCGCTCATCCAGCGCATTACCGACCGAATCGGAATGACCGGTAGGGAAAGAATGACCGTGGAGGATATTCAGGACCGCGTGGAGATAGAGCTTATGAAGTCGGCGCGCAAGGATGTCGCTAAGAAGTACATTGCCTATCGCGACCAGCGTTCTATAGCACGCCGGGCTAAGACACGGGATATATTCCTTGAGATCATCGAGACTAAAAACAACGATATCACTCGCGAAAACGCCAACATGAATGCCGATACTCCTGCCGGCATGATGATGAAGTTCGCGTCTGAGACTACAAAACCCTTCGTCGACGATTATCTCCTTGACCCGGAGGTGAAGCAGGCTGTAAAGAACAATTACCTGCACATACATGATAAAGACTACTACCCCACCAAGAGCCTTACTTGCGTGCAGCATCCTCTCGATCGTCTTCTCGAAAACGGTTATGTCGCCGGCCATGCGGAAAGCCGTGCTCCCAAACGTATCGAGACTGCGGGCGTGATAGCATGTATATCTCTCGAGACCGCACAGAACGAGATGCATGGCGGACAGGCTATTCCTGCGTTCGATTTCTATCTCGCGCCTTTCGTTCGCACATCTTTCAAGGAAGAAATCCGTATTCTCGAATCTCTTACAGGCAAGGATCTATCGTATCTTCATGATGCTGAGATAAAGGACTATGTAAAGAAGGATTTGGAGGGACTCGAAGGCGACGAGAGACTTCTTCAGCATGCCGTCAACCGTACTGTCGGCCGCGTTCATCAGGCGATGGAGGCGTTCATCCATAACATGAATACCATCCACTCACGCGGAGGAAATCAGGTCGTGTTCAGCTCTATCAATTACGGCACCGATACTTCAGCTGAAGGACGCTGTGTGATACGAGAACTGCTCAATTGCACCTATGAGGGAGTCGGCAACGGAGCAACCGCCATCTTCCCCATTCAGATATGGAAGAAAAAACGTGGGGTAAGCTATCTGCCTGAAGATCCTAACTACGATCTCTACCGCCTTGCCTGCAAGGTGGCGGCGAAAAGATTCTTCCCAAACTTCCTCAATCTCGATGCTACTTTCAATCAGCATGAGCTTTGGAAAGCCGACGATCCACGCCGCTTTGAATATGAGGTGGCTACAATGGGTTGCCGAACCAGGGTGTTCGAAAACCGTTACGGAAAGAAAACCTCCATAGGACGCGGCAACCTCTCTTTCTCCACCATCAATATAGTGCGTCTTGCGATCGAGTGCATGGGAATCAAGAATCAGGAGGAACGTATCGAACGCTTCTTCGAACGCCTCGACGATATTCTCGAGGTCACCGCTAAACAGCTCGACGATCGCTATCAGTTCCAGAAAACTGCCCTTGCCAAGCAGTTCCCCCTCGTCATGAGCACTCTCTGGAACGGCACAGAGGGACTCGGACCCAACGATACAATTGAGAGCGTAATCAACCAGGGCACCCTCGGCATAGGGTTTATCGGTCTCGCTGAGTGTCTTATTGCCCTGACCGGTAAGCACCATGGAGAAAGCGAGGAATCGCAGAAGTTAGGACTCCGTATTGTCGGGCATATGCGCTCAAGGGTAAATGAATTCTGTGAGCGCTATGGACATAACTTTTCCGTCCTCGCAACTCCGGCGGAAGGTCTCAGCGGTCGGTTTACAAAGCGTGACCGCGCTACGTTTGGTGTAATCGAGGGAATCACAGACAAGGATTATTATACAAACTCCAACCATGTGCCGGTCTACTACCACTGTTCTCCTCGCCATAAGGCCAAGGTGGAGGCTCCATACCATGAGCTGACTCGCGGAGGACATATCTTCTATGTTGAGATAGACGGTGACGCTACCCATAATGAGGAGTGCATAATGCAGATTGTGGATATGATGGACAAGTACAATATGGGTTACGGATCCGTCAACCACAACCGCAACCACTGTCCGAAGTGCGGCTACGAGAACGCCGACATGGAGATGAAGGAATGCCCCAAATGCGGAGGTAAGTTCGAGACCATCCAGCGCATTACAGGCTATCTTGTAGGAACCACGGACCGCTGGAACTCCGGCAAACTTGCCGAGCTCCGCGACCGCGTCGTACACAAATAATTATGAAGGTCGGTATTTCTGACCCCCTTTTTAGTTATGACTTACCGAATACTGGATATTGTAAGAGGCACGACAGTTGACGGTCCGGGTTTCCGGACCGCCATCTATTTTGCAGGCTGCCTTCACGCATGTCCCGGCTGCCACAACCCGCAGTCGTGGGACTTCGAGGGAGGCATGGAAATGACTCTCGATGAACTAATTGCAATAATCGAGGAAGAAGACTTCGACGTGACCCTTTCAGGAGGCGACCCTCTCTATCATCCTGAAGAAATAGCCGCTCTCGCAAAAGCCATTAAGGCTACCGGACACAAAGTATGGCTCTACACCGGCTTTACCATAGAAGAAATCCGCGCCTCCAAGGAATTATCCAAGCCACTACCCTACCTCGACGCCATAGTCGACGGCCCGTACATCGCTTCCCTACGCGACCCGGACCTCCCCTTTCGCGGCAGCTCCAACCAGCGCATCATCATTATGGAGAACGGTCATCCTGACCGTTAATCGTTGCTAATCTCCGATTAGACAGAAACTGCCACAATCGAGACAAAGAGATTCCTTGATCTCGAAATGCGGATTGCCGCCTTTGGCATCCGCCATGATACAGTGAGGTTTTCGTAAACTTTTACTTCTGTATGAATTGTACCAACAAAAATAATAATAACGCACACAGGCCCCCCTAATAATATTCAACCGAAATATTCTTACAACTGTTTGTAATTGAATAATAATCGGATATCCAATCCTCTGTAAAAATAGGAATCCCATATGAGGCAGGCGGTAATGATCGCAGGTGAAACTTTTGATAGGTTCGTTCCGAAGCGTTTGCGGACTTGTTTCGTCGGCAAGATACACAAAAGCAACTTTATCGATGTAGTCACCATCATCATCGGGTGACATCTGGCTTAAAACAATCCATAAGTCAACCCACTGTCAAACTTTCCAACTCAAAACTTAATTGGCACGAAATTTGTGCATCTCAAGAAAAAACATTAATTTTGCAGTATCAAAAAACCGAAACATATGGGATTTTTCAAAAAACTGTTTTCGAAGGAGAAGAAGGAAAAACTTGATTCCGGCCTCGAAAAGACTAAAAAAGGAGTTTGGGACAAGATTACCCGTGCCGTAGCAGGCAAATCGAAAGTAGATGATGAAGTCCTCGATAATCTCGAGGAGGTCTTCATAACTTCCGATATGGGTGTCGACACTTCACTCAAGATTATCGAAAGACTCGAGGAGCGCGTTGCCCGCGATAAATATGTCGGCACCTCGGAACTCAACGAAATTCTCTGCGACGAAATCTCCCAGATGCTTGCACGCCCCGACAAGGATCCGGAACTCGGAGACTTCGAACTTCCAGCCGACAAAAAGCCATACGTGATAATGGTTGTCGGTGTCAACGGCGTTGGCAAGACTACGACAATCGGCAAACTCGCCCATCAATATAAGGCCGCCGGCAATAAGGTTATACTGGGAGCTGCCGACACTTTCCGCGCAGCCGCCATCGAACAGCTTGACATATGGGGCGAACGCGCCGGAGTACCTGTCATAAAACAGAAGATGGGAAGCGACCCCGCCGCTGTTGCTTTTGACACCCTCAGCAGCGCAAAGGCTCAGGGTGCCGATGTCGTGATAATTGACACCGCAGGCCGTCTACATAACAAGATCGGTCTGATGAACGAGATGACGAAAGTGAAAAACGTCATGAAGAAGGTTCTTCCTGACGCTCCCAACGAAGTGCTCCTCGTGCTCGACGGCAGCACAGGTCAAAACGCATTCGAGCAGGCCAAGCAGTTCATAGCTGCCACTGAGGTCAATGCACTCGCCATTACAAAACTCGACGGAACTGCCAAGGGTGGCGTAGTGATCGGCATCAGCGATCAGTTCAAGGTTCCGGTCAAATATATTGGCGTGGGCGAACAGATGGATGACCTGCAGATCTTCGATAGCGAGGAGTTCGTCAAATCCCTCTTCGGCAACGCCGCCAAATAAGTCAATTACCCTTTACCTTATAACCCTTTAACCTATAACCTTATAACCCTTAAGTTTTGAAATTTCAAAACTTAAATGCATAAATGAAAAAAGGACTTATCGACGTAATCTCACTCGGCTGCAGTAAAAACCTCATAGACAGCGAACGTCTCCTCCGTCGCCTCTCGGCTAAAGGATACGATGTCCGCCATGATGCCGAGGAGCCTAACGGCGAATGGGTGATGGTCAACACCTGCGGCTTCATTCAGGATGCCAAGGAAGAGTCCATCGACATGATACTTCAGCTCGGAGCCCTTAAGAAAACCCGTAAGATTGGTCATATCGCGGTGATGGGCTGCCTTTCGCAAAGATATATGGACGACCTGAAGGCGGAGATTCCCGAAGTAGACATCTGGTATGGCAAATTCGACTGGAAGGATTTCATCGACCGGCTCCCCGACCGCAAATCCAACATCGAGACTCAACCCAAGGAATGGGAGCGGACGATCACCACTCCCCCACACAGCACTTATCTTAAGATATCGGAAGGTTGCAACCGTTTCTGCGCTTTCTGTGCAATCCCTCTGATTACCGGTCGACATACATCCAGACCTATAGAGGAAATACTTGACGAGACCCGTGAACTTGCAGGCAAGGGAGTGAAGGATTTCAACATCATAGCCCAAGACCTCAGCAGCTATGGGACCGACCTTTATGGCCGCCATGCTCTCCCTGAACTGATTGACCGTATGGCTGAGATTCCCGGTGTGGAATGGATACGTCTTCACTATGCATATCCATCAGATTTTCCGATGGAGCTTCTCGATGTCATGGCCAGACAAGACAACGTCTGCAAATATCTCGATATCGCACTGCAGCATGTCTCAGACAAGGTCCTCGACAACATGCGCCGACATATAGACGGGAAGCAGACACGCGAACTGCTTGCTGAGATGCGCAGAAGACTACCCGGGCTTAAGATTCGCACTACTCTAATGGTCGGCTTTCCGGGCGAAGGAGAGGAAGAGTTTGAAGAACTCCTCGATTTCGTAAGGGAGCAACGCTTCGAGCGTATGGGTGCTTTTGCATACAGCGAGGAAGACGACACATGGGCTGCGAAAAACCTCGGAGACGAAATACCGCAGGAAATAAAACAGGCTCGTCTCGACCGTCTTATGGAGCTGCAGCAGGAAATAGCCTATCAGCGAAACCTCGAAATGGTCGGACAGACCGTAAAAGTACTCGTAGACAGAGTCGAGGGTGAGACACGCATAGGGCGTACGCAATGGGATTCTCCTGAGGTGGATCCTGAGATATATGTTAAGGGTTCCGATGCGGATCCCGGAGAATTCATCAACGTCAAGATTACGGGGGCTGAGCCCTTCGAACTATTCGGTGAACTGGTTTAAGTACAGACTTCCAAATACCAGTGACGTAGTGTCTGGTGGTTCGGAGCGAGTCTTAAAAGGATTCGCCAAAGGTTTTGTCATAGCGCCGTTTGTCAATCCCGGCGACGGACTAATGACTATTCCTTTCGATATATGCAATCCCGATTCAGATGTCAGTCCGGAAAAGTCACACATACCTCCATCCACTTCCCGGTATGAACATGAAGAGGAAGTACGCAGCATTATCCGCGCGCTTGACTCCGGAAGGGGAAAGACTGTAGCGGCAAGAACCATACAGCTCGATGTCAATGTCGATCTGAATGCCACTTTCGATAATCTTTGCTTTTCTTATCCAGACGCTTTCGTATTTATGTTTTCCACTAAATCATCTGGCACATGGATCGGAGCATCTCCCGAGCTGCTTCTCCGTAAGGACGGGGAATTCCTTTCAACCATGGCTCTTGCCGGAACCCGTCCATCTTCCAGTCTGGATAAAGAGTGGGATGAGAAAAACCGAGACGAGCAGGCAATGGTGACGGAATTCATCATAGACTGCCTTATGAGACACTGCGGCACAGTGACCGCAGGAAAGACATTTACAAAAAATGCCGGACCAATTGAGCATATCTGCACTCCTATCTCTGCATACATGCCTGATTCGGCTCTCGGTGAAGAATACGAGGAAAGCTACAGCAACAGACTTCGAAGACTCCTCACAGAACTGTCGCCGACACCTGCCTTGTGCGGTTCGGACCGTGCGAAATCGCTTGAACTTATCCGGAATCTCGAGAATTTCCCGCGTGAGATGTACGGTGGTTTCTGCGGACCGAATGAGATCAACGGCGTATCGGCATTCTTCGTAAATCTGAGATCTGCGAAAGTGTCTCCCGAAGCGGCTGCCGTTTACGTAGGCAGTGGAATCACCGCTCTCTCCTCTCCGGAAAATGAGTGGAAGGAAACTGAAATGAAATCAAAAACAATAATAAACAAACTAATAACTTCAGAAGTATGAACCTGAGAAATCTTTTCGCTATCATCGCTTCGGCTTCGGTGTGCATGAGCATTCATGCCGAACACCTGAAGAGTCTCGATCCCAAAGGAGTCGACCCAAGCACTCCTGCATCGCAGGACTTCTACCGTCACGTCAACAAGGGCTGGATGGAATCGCATCCTCTCACTCCGGAGTATTCCAGATATGGAGCCTTCAACATCCTGAATGATTCAAGCAACAACCGGGTGCGCCGGATAGTCACAGGCCTCGCCGCAACCAACCCGGAGCCCGGCTCCAACGCCTTCAAGGTCGCTACGCTCTACGAGCAGGGCATGGACTCTGTACGACGCAACAAACTCGGCGCCGAACCGATCAAGCCGTTGCTTTCAAAGATCGAGGGAACTACCCATGACGGAATGACCGACCTCCTTCTCTGGATGCATAAGAACTACAGCAGTCCCCTTTTCTCGGGAGGTCCGCAGGAAGACCTCGCCAATTCGCAGGTCTACGCTATGTATCTCGGCAGCAACAGCCTCGGCCTTGGCGACCGCGATTACTATCTGCTCAACGACAAGCGCAACAAGGAAGTGCGTGAGGCATATCAGAAGCTTATCGAGAAATACATGACTCTCGCAGGATACTCAAAGAAAGATGCCAAACGTATCGTCAAGAGCGTCATGAAGATTGAGACCGCGCTTGCGGATTCAGCCCTCACTCGCGAGGAAAGCCGAAACATTCCGGCCCTCTACAATCCTTTCAGCTATGAAGACGTAAAGGCTAAATGGAGCAATCTCCCGCTCGACCGTTTCTTTATTGAGACTATGGATATCGAGGCTCCGGAGACGATCATCGTGACGGAACCCCGCTCGATGAACGCTGCCAACAACCTTCTCGGATCACTCACAGACCGCGAGCTTAAGGATTACTATGCATGGCTCGTAGTGAATGACTTCGACAGCTACCTGAGCGATGATTTCGCAGATGCAGGTTTCGAGTTCAGCAAGGTGATGAGCGGAGTTCAGCAGCAGCGTCCACGCTGGAAGAAGTCTCTGAGCGCCACGGAAGGAGTACTCGGCGAAGCAATCGGCGAACTCTATGTAGAGCAGTACTTCCCGCAGAGCTCCAAAGACTATATGATAGGTCTCGTAGAGAATCTCCGAAACGCACTCGGAAAGCACATCATCCATCTTGACTGGATGAGCGACGACACTAAAGTGGAGGCCCTTAAGAAACTCAATAAGTTTACTGTAAAGATCGGTTATCCCGATAAGTGGAAGGACTATTCAGAACTCAACATCGATCCGGCCCTTAGCTATGCCGAAAACATGCAGAACGCACGCATGTGGGCACAGAAGGAATACCTCAAGAAATGGGGCAAACCGGTCGACCGCTCTGAATGGGGCATGACTCCTCAGACCATCAACGCATATTACAATCCGCTCAACAATGAGATAGTGTTCCCTGCAGGTATTCTTCAGGCACCTTTCTTTGATCCCGAAGCAAGCGACGCAGAGAACTACGGCGGTATCGGAGTGGTGATAGGCCACGAGATGACGCACGGTTTCGATGACCAAGGCTGTAACTTCGACGCCAACGGCAACATGGTCAACTGGTGGCAGCCGGAAGATGCCGCAGCGTTCCAGCAGCTCACAAAAGGTCTTGTCGACCAGTTTAACCAGGTTGAGATCCTTCCGGGCGTTTTCGCCAACGGACAGTATACTCTCGGTGAAAACATCGCCGACCAGGGTGGTCTCCGAGTAGCTATGACCGCTTTCCTTGACAGCCAGAAGAAGAAAGGTGTCGACGTGGAAAGCGAGACAGCCCTGATCGATGGACTAACTCCGGCTCAGGCATTCTATATGAACTACGCAAACCTCTGGGCCCAGAATATCCGCGAGGCTGAGATGCTCAACCTTACGAGCGGCGACGTTCACTCTCTCGGTGAAAACCGCGTAAACGTGACCCTCAAGAACATCGAACCCTTCTTCAAGGCGTTCGGCATCAAGGATGGAGACAAGATGTTCCGCCCGGCAGAAGAACGCGTGATCATCTGGTAATTCCACAGAATGACGGCTTCACGGCCTCCAGACAATACCATAACAAGAAAGCCACCGGATCTTCCGGTGGCTTTCTTGCTTTTTCAGCTATTGAGACGGAGTAAAAGTTGAAAACGACGAAGACGTTGAAAACGATGAAAACTTTTTAGCCCCTCTTATTGCTATAATCAAAAATATTGATTAATTTTGCATTGAAAAATCGAGACGCTCCCAAAGGGGCCTAAAACATACAGCTATATATGAGCAATACCCTTCCGCCCATTAAAGTCTTCGCCGGCACCCGAAGCCACTACCTCGGGGAAGGCATATGCAAGGATCTGGGCATAGAACTCGGCAAAATGAATATCGAGCATTTCGCCGATGGAGAATTTGAAGTATGCTTCGACGAGTCTATCCGCGGCGCCGAAGTATATCTCGTACAGTCTACATTTCCGAACTCCGACAATCTGATGGAGCTTCTTCTGATGATCGACGCTGCAAAGCGCGCATCAGCAGCAAGCATCAACGCTGTCATTCCTTACTTCGGTTGGGCCCGTCAGGACCGCAAGGACAAGCCACGCGTATCGATAGCCGCTAAGCTTGTAGCCGATCTTCTCAGCGTTGCAGGTATCGACCGACTGATCACCATGGATCTCCACGCCGATCAGATTCAGGGATTCTTCAACGTTCCCGTAGATCACCTTTATGCATCGTCGGTATTCATACCATATATTGAAAGTCTCCATCTTGAGAACATGGTTATAGCCTCTCCCGACGTGGGCGGTGCGAAACGCGCCAACTCCTATGCTAAATATTTCGATGTGCCCCTCGTGCTTTGCCATAAGCAGCGTGCAAAAGCCAACGTTGTGGCGAAGATGCAGGTCATCGGCGATGTGAAAGGCAAAAACGTAGTGCTCGTGGATGATATCGCCGACACCGCCGGCACAATCACCAAGGCCGCCGACCTCATGCTCGCGGAAGGTGCAAATTCCGTACGCGCCCTTATCACTCATCCCGTTATGAGCGACCCGGCTACGCAGAGGATTCTTGACAGCGGTATTTGCGAGATAATCTTCACTGATTCAATCCCATACGGAAAAGAGAATCCGAAGGCCACTATACTCACTGTGACTAAACTCTTCGCAGACACAATCCGCCGCATCCACAACAATCAGTCGATCTCCAGCCAATACCTTTTCAAGCCCTGAGAAATAGGTTGACAGATATAAAAAGTAAGAAACCCGGCCGCTATAAATAGCCGCCGGGTTTTTATCTTTTGCAGGTATAAAAAAACCTTACTTCAACCCTTGATCCGGAGCACTACGGCATCCTTCGGATTCAAATGAATGCTCGAACCCTGATCAGAACAAAGCTTCACAAATACGCTTCGCCCGCAAAGCAAATCGTCTGCCACTGTGGCACATTCCTCAAGTCCTGCCATCTCAAAAGCAAGCCGTGGAATCACGACATTCACATCGGCCTCCACGTTATCGAAGTTGACCACTATCAGCAGGACAATCTCCTCCGTATATCGTAGGAAAGCAAAATTAGTATGAGGATTGAATCCCTCATGTCGGAGATTGACATACATGAGATCGAAGAAACTACCCTCCCGCAAGGCTGCCTCGGAATTGCAGAGAGTCAGCACCTTCTGATACACACCTCGCAACCACCGTTCCTGAGCAGTAAGATTTTTCAAAGATGGCTTTCCATTATTCCACCATCTGCGCAAAGTGTCATAACTCCAATAGTCAAAGATGGTGCTTCGGTTATTGTTTCCTGCAAAACCCTCATTGTCATAAGCAGACTCCCCGAGCTCCTGACCGTAGTAGATCATAAAAGGACCCCTTGAGATCATCGCGCTTGTGACAAGCGACGGTACAACATTCGCAGGATTGCCCGCATAAGCCCGGGATCCGAAGCGGACTTCATCGTGATTCTCAAGAAAGTTAAGCATAGAGTCTCCGATTCCGTCTACAGTCTGCCAGGCTCCTGTAAGGCGCGCGGCGGAATGATTGTGGATCTCGATATCTACAAGCGTGTCATACAGGTTGACCTTATCATAGAGATAATCGAAACATCCATACTCAAGAAACGGTCTGTACTGCCCAACATCGTAGATTTCTCCGATAAACATTACCTCCTTATAGTCTTTCTTCACCTGTGGAATAGCCCAGTGCCAGAAAGCCAATGGCACCATGAAGCACATGTCGCAACGGAATCCATCTATACCCTTTGATGCCCAGAAGCGAAGTATAGCCAGCATCTTGATCCATGTGTCAGGGACCGGATCGAAATGGTCGCTCCAGTCTCCATAGTCGTGCCCGTAGTTTAGTTTCACTGTCTCATACCAGTCATTGCGCCCGCAGAATGCCGTGAAGCAATCGTTTCCGGTAGCCTTCGCGGGAAATTCCACATATGGAGAATCCCCTTCGGAATCAAGCGGGAAATCCGGAGAGAACTGCTGGAAAGGGATATAATAGTAATTGTTGCGATGGGCGAATCCCATTGTTATGTCATCGTCAGCTCCGAAGTCCTTCACTCCCGAAGGAGCGACATCGCTATGATATACCCTTGCTGTATGGTTCGGCACAAAATCAATGATCACCTTCATCCCCTCTTTATGGATGCGCTTGACGCAGTTCTCAAATTCACCCATTCGATTGTCGACATCCACTGCGATGGCAGGGTCTACGTCATAGTAATCCTTGATAGCATACGGACTTCCGGCCTCTCCCTTCACGACATTGGGATTATCTTTCTCGATTCCGTAGGACGTAAAATCTGTCTTTGTAGCATGCTCTATGACTCCGGTCAGCCAAATGCAATTGACACCTAACTCCTTGATTGATCTAAGGGCTTTCGGTGTCAGATCGTTCAGTTTTCCGCTGCCGTTCTCCTCCAGAGTGCCCCATGGTTGTCTCTTGTACACATCTCCGAGCCCACGAGA
>JAIDSM010000284.1 GCA_029061225.1 Muribaculaceae bacterium | reverse complement strand
TTACACTCGAACAAAAATCCAGAAGGCGATTGTGGTGCGACCGAAGTGAGCACTCCATAGTCAGTAAGGTTTGTTCCCCGTCACGCCGCTTGCGGCGCTTTCTGATAACTGACAACTAATAACTGATAGCTAATAGCTTATAACTGATAGCTGATAGCTTATAACTGATAGCTGAAAACTCAAAAACCATGTACAAGAACTTTCAACAGCATCTGTCCAAAGAACTCGACTCCATCAAGGAAGCCGGACTTTACAAAAACGAAAGAATAATCGTCACTCCTCAGAGCGCCGATATCAAAGTGGAAGGCACCGAGGGCGACGTGCTCAACTTCTGCGCCAACAACTATCTCGGCCTCGCCGACAATTCCCGTCTTGTGGAGGCTGCCAAAAAAGCGATGGACAATCGCGGCTATGGCATGAGCTCCGTGCGTTTTATCTGCGGAACTCAGGACCTGCATAAGGAACTCGAAAAAGCGATTTCCGACTATTTCAAGACTGAAGATACTATCCTCTATGCCGCATGTTTCGATGCCAACGGAGGTCTTTTCGAACCCCTATTCACTGAGGAGGACGCCATCATCTCCGATTCGCTCAACCATGCCTCCATTATCGATGGCGTGCGCCTATGCAAGGCCAAGCGATTCCGCTATGCCAACGCGGACATGGCTGATCTGGAGCGCTGTCTGAAGGAAGCTGACGAGCAGGGATGCCGCTATAAGATAATCGCTACTGATGGTGTCTTCTCGATGGACGGCAACGTGGCTCCGATGGACAAGATCTGTGAGCTCGCCGAGAAATACAATGCCCTCGTGATGGTCGATGAGTCTCACTCAGCAGGGGTGGTAGGTCCTACTGGTCACGGCGTTGCCGAGCAGTTTGACTGCTACGGTAAGATCGACATCTTCACCGGTACCCTTGGAAAGGCTTTCGGTGGCGCGATGGGTGGTTTCACCACCGGTCCGAAGGAAGTCATCGATATGCTTCGCCAGCGCAGCCGCCCCTATCTTTTCTCCAACTCCGTGGCTCCCTCCATCGTAGGAGCCAGCCTCGAGATGTTCAAGATGCTCAAGGAGTCAAACGAGCTTAACGCAAAGCTCAAGGAAAACGTCAACTATTTCCGCGACAAGATGCTCGAGGCTGGCTTCGACATAAAGCCAACTCAGTCCGCTATCTGTGCCGTTATGCTCTACGACGCGAAACTCTCTCAGGAGTTTGCGGCGGAGATGCAGAAGGAAGGCATATTCGTGACTGGTTTCTACTATCCTGTTGTGCCTAAGGGTCAGGCCCGTATCCGTGTGCAGCTCTCCGCAGCCCACGAGAAGGAACACCTCGACCGTGCTATCGCCGCTTTCATCAAGGTAGGCAAGAAACTCGGCGTCCTCAACAAATAAGGTATTTTCAACGTTTAGATAGTAAAGACCTTAAGGACATTAAGGACCTTAAGGTCTTTAATGTCGTTATCTATAATTGAATAATACTTAAAGAAACATGAAAAAATACATTCTCCCCCTCATGCTCCTCGCCATCACGGCGTGCGGAGCCAAAGCGCAGGACAATTCTGCTGCTGTTCAGCCTGAGCAGGTGATAGCGGTGGCTGACCGTCAGGTCGCTCCTGACTTTACCCTCAACGATATCAATGGCAAGCCGTTGTCGCTCTCCGATCTGAAGGGCAAATGGGTTGTGCTCGACTTCTGGGGTTCTTGGTGCCCCTGGTGCATAAAGGGATTTCCTGCATTGAAGGAAGCCTATAAGAAATACGGCGGCAAGGTAGAGGTGCTCGGCATCGACTGTGGCGACACTGAGGAAGCTTGGAAGGGATCTGTCGCTAAGCATGAACTTCCATGGCTGCAGGTCTACAATCCGAAAAGCACCGACCTCACTGCCCGCTATGGCGTACAGGGATTCCCGACCAAATTTATCATCGACCCTGAAGGCCGAGTAGCCAACGTCACGGTCGGCGAAGATCCGGCCTTCTTCGACGTCCTCAACTCCCTCGTAAAATAAACTGAATTTTCAACAACATCCTCATGAACGGTAGGGACGCACGGCTCGTGCGTCCTTTCGCGTGTGGATGCCGATTATGCATTACGCATTATGAATTATGAATTATGAATTAAAACCTGGCCTGAGCCACCGCAGTAAGTTCATCGTAGTCCAGCACCTGACCGCCAAGGCTATCGGCAGCGGCGACCTCCCCGTGCTCGCCACCCCGGCAATGATAGCCCTTATGGAAAACGCCGCGATGCTCGCCGTCGCTCCCCACCTCGCCGAAACCGATACCACCGTCGGCGGTTTCATGGAATGCTCCCACCTGCGACCGACTGCCATGGGCGATGAGGTTGAGGCAGAGGCCACACTCGTCAAGATAGAGGGAAAGGCGCTTCACTTCGATATAGCCGCTTACGCCGGCGGAAATAAGTTGGGGGAGGGCCACCACATACGCTACGTCGTAGACCGCGACCGCTTCCTATCCAAACTCTGATACAATAAAGACAGAATCCCCAATATAAGACATAAGCACAAAAGCCCAAAAAGAAATCGGTGCCTTATGTGCGTTATGTGTTTATGTCTTAAGGTTTCTCAGTCATCACATTCCAGAATTCTAAAAAACAGCAGATCCCAGTCATCAGGCGAGACGCTCAGCACCTCATCGTCTGAAGCTAATATCACAGCTTCCGGTCCTACCTGATAATGGTGATCCTCGATGCGTCGGTATATTGGCTTTAGCT
>JAIDSM010000283.1 GCA_029061225.1 Muribaculaceae bacterium | reverse complement strand
CTCTTGGCCCGGGATTGTTTTCTTCGATGATCACCTCGCCCTGGTCGCTCCAATTTTTGCTGATCAATCCATCCCAGCCTTCCGGTGTGTCGATTACTATGCTGACATAATCTGAGGCTACTTCTCCTTCTACTTTAATGGTAAATACGCCCCACTCTACTCCTTGAGTGACTTCAAGTCCTTCATCGAATGTGTCTACAATGAAGTGGTCGGGGAATACAAGGCCATCTCCAGGCTCGTCGCCTGACCCCTCTTCCTTAGTTACGCTGAAATTAAATGCAATGGGGGACACGTACGCCTTGCCATCTTTAATAAGAGCTAAACCTGCAAAGTTGTCTTCGCCATCTATAACAAATGTTACGGAATTGCCGGGTACGTAACCCATTGGCTCAAGATATTCTATCGGCGTCCAATCCTCTTCACTTCTTGTCTTGATGAATTCCTTTTCTGATACTTCACCATAAGGTGCGCTAATCATGAAGCCGTCCCAGCCTGCAGGGGTGTCAAATGTGAAGGTGACCTGTTCTGCTGTTGTCTTGCCGCTTGCTAATATATTAAGAACGCCTTCATCCAGCTCCTGAGTTACTGTCACTCCAGCAAGCTCTTTAGCGCCATTGATCGTGAAGTCAAGATGGTCGGGATACTTAGCCGGCTGAGATACATCAAATACGAAATCTATACCGATGACATAATAGTTGTCTCCTTTTACTAAATATGCCGAGCCGCCCCATTCGAATCCGTCTACCGGGAAAGTAAGGCTGTTGCCGGGGGTAAGCCATCCGGCATATTCAAGTGACATCCAGCATTCTTCATCATCTTTAGCCGGTGCTTTGGACTTCAGGGGCTCGATGTCGTCATCAGCTACGCTATTATTAAACACCAGCACGCCATCCCATCCTTCCGGAGTGGGAAAATCAAGTGTGATGAAGTCTCCATCGTATTCTCCGGTCACCGTAATCGTAAGATAGTCATCTCCGTCAAACGGTTCCATCGTTTGGGCAACTGTTACGCCGGGAAGTTCCTTCTCACCGTTGAGGGTGATGTCAAGCTTTTCCGGATATTCCGGAAGTGCCTGCGCCATAGCCATTGCAGTGCCTGCTGCAAGCGCTACGCATGAAAGTAAAACTTTTTTCATTCGGTTAATTAATTATGGTTTATTAATTTATATTTCAAATTTTTCATCGGGGGGAATACTGCTTCTTGATGCTTCAGAGAATTCCGCTCAATCTCCGTCTGAAATATTATTTGCAAAATTACTAAAAAATCTCCTACTATGCTAATTTTTTTGAAGCTTTTTTTTAATATTTCTTAAAAATTGACTTTTTTACTCCTTGAGATATGTTTTTTTTGGGATTTATTCATTTTTTTTATTAATTTTGTATTGACATTCTTTTATGATTCAATATCGGGTCTTTTGGCTCAGCCCGGACTACCTAATAATTTTTATTGTGAGCCATCTCTTTAATTATGAAAAAAAATTTTACTCTTTCTTTTGCGGTGGCCCTCAGCTTGGCTGCTTCTGCCCAGAGCCTTAAGGTGCTCTCCTGTACCGATGAGTTCCCTTCGGTATATGAACCCCAACTCATGGGCCTCGGTATTTCTCCAGACGGAAAGTATGCTTGTGGAGCTGTCTCCTGGGGCGCAGGTGTTTTTGCCGCCGACATCCAGACCGGACAGGTGAAGTGGGAAGCGATCGACGATGATGAGGGGGGGGAACTCCGTCATATTGACAACTATGGAGTCGCTTTAGGGCTGGCCCACACTTATGTGTTCGATACGGGAGAACTCTCTGTTTCTGTCCCCCCTGCAGGATACAGGGCTGTGCTTAATGAAGACCTTACCAACGACGGAAGTCTGATTGTGGGTTCGCTGAGCTCATCGGAAACTCATGCCGCTTATCATAAGGTAGGTGAAGACTGGCATCTCCTTCCTATCCCGCCGGACGACGAGCTCTTCGGACTTGCTCCCAAGTTTGATAATACTTCGGCAGCTAAGCATGTGAGCGCCGACGGCGATGTGATTTTCGGGTTCCTCGGCAGCTTTTTCATTCCTACCCTATGGTATAGAAATGATGCCGGCGGTTATGACTACGATTTTTTCCTCTCCCGTTTCCTGAAGTTCAGCAATGCTGACCTGAACGACGACAGCAAACCTCTCTATGGCGTTTCGGCCCATTATATCAAAATGAGCAATAACGGGCGTTACGTTAGTATGATCGGCATCATCGTGGATGAAGAGGGCAATGACAAGATTATCCCTGTGGTTTATGATACCAAAAATAAGGAAATCAAACTCTATACTGAAAAGCAGGAAATCGATGATACTAACTCCGGTCTCTATCCGACGGCTATAAGTGACGACGGTACCTTCATCGGTTGCGTAGGTATGCCTTATTATGGTTCTACGGGCAGCTTCATCATGAGAGCCGGGGAGACCGAGGCCGAACTCTTCGTCGATGCTTTCCCGGAATACTACGAGCTGCTCGGTGAATCCGATTACCTTGGTTTCAGCATGCCTACTTCCATATCCGCCGACGGCAAGAAGATCTTAGGCTATACTTACTACGCTGATGATTATAACGACACCGAGACTCCGGCACTATATGTGACATATGTGATTTCCACCGATTCAGAGGATGGTGTGGAGCAGATTTCAGGTGCGCCCTCTTCGGCTCGCGCGCAGGAGATCTATTCTATCGACGGCCGCAGTCTCAACCATATGACTAAAGGCCTCAACATAGTTCGCAATGCCGACGGTTCGGTCACCAAAATTCTGAATAAATAAACCCTTTAACTTATGATTATGAAGAAAACAATGGCTCTTGGCGTTGCGGCTCTCCTTTGCTCGACAGCTTCCGCCGAGTCTCTGCAGGTGCTCTCTTGCGTTGGCGGCGTTCCCGGCGTTGATGCTGAGGAACCCCAGCTGATGGGTCTGGCTATCTCTCCTAACGGACAATACGTCTGCGGAGTCATCGAGAAGGGACTGGGCGTGTTTGCCGCCGACCGCATCACCGGCGATGTGAAATGGAATGTCACTCTCGACGGTGACCGTGACGGCGACCAGCTGAGGGCCATTGACGACAATGGCCTGGCTGTCGGTTATCTCGAAGACGGTGTCCTATATTCTTTTGACAAGAATACTTTCACTAACCTTACTCCTCCAAAGGGTTACAAGTATTGCATAGGCGAGGACATCACTCCCGACGGCAAACTTATTCTCGGCTCTCTTGTCGGTGACGGCTTTCTCACGGAAGCTGCATACAGTCCTGATGGCGTGCAGTGGTCTATGCTTCCCATGCCTACTAAGGAACAGTTCAACGACATTACCGATGCCTCCAAAGGTTCTTCCGCTAAGGCTGTGAGCGTCGACGGCAAGGTGATTCTGGGGCATATCGGTAGCTTCGAGGTGCCTATCGTGTGGGTTAGGAACGAAGCCGGCGTATACGAGCCTGACTTCTTTATGGCAAGATATGTCAAGGTCACAACCGACGATCTCAATGATCCCTCAAAGCCTCTCCTTTCTCTTTCAGGATTCTACAAGTATCTGAGCGGCAACGGAAGATATGTGGCCACGATGGGGCTCTTGCCGACCGACGATCCCGAACAGCCGCGCAGTGTGCCTGTCGTATATGACACTCAGGAGAAGTCTATCCGTATCTACGATGAACCTCAGGAGATAGATGAGTATGAGCTCAGCCTTTATCCTCTTGCCATCTCCGACGACGGCACTTTCGTAGGCACTGTTGGCGCCCCCTCCTACGGTTCTTCAGGTTCGTTCATCATGCCGGCCGGGCAGACGCAGGCTCAGCTGTTCAGGGATACGTTCCCTGAATTCGGCAAACTGCTCGGAGAGGCCGACACCGAAGGATTCAACAATCCGGCGGACATCACTCCCGACGGACGCTATATCCTCGGCTACATCTACTATTGCGAAGACTTTTGGGATCCGAATGCCGATGCCTACTATGAGACTTATATCATCGACCGAGGTGATGGCAGCGCGGTAGGGGAGATGTCGGTGCAGCCCGGATCCAAGACCATCTACTCCGTAGACGGACGTTCTCTCCGCGAAATGTCGAAAGGCATCAACATTGTCCGCAATGCCGACGGCTCCGTCTCCAAGATCCTAAAGAAATAATCCCCAAGGATACTTACAATATTCTAATCAATAAAAAGGCGTGGACTCCTCCACGCCTTTTTATTATATAAAGCCCCCTCATTGTTTATTGTTCCCCACTTATTGTTTACTGTTCATTGTTCATTACTTATTATTTATTGTTCCCCACTTATTCCTCATTGTTTATTCCTTATTGTTCCTTACTTATTGTTTATTCCTTATTGTTCCTTACTTATTGTTTATTCCTTATTGTTTATTACTTATTCACTCAATACCAGCACCGCCGCCCTGTCTTCGGAAAACGGTTTCGCCTGTAAGTAATGCGGTTTGATGACAAACTTTCCATCCTTGTCCGCATATCCGAACTTTTTACCCTTTGCGGTCGGTATCGGTTCTTCCGGTGCCACCGAATCGTCAGCCATATTCTCAGGCTCCGCATCCCCGACCTTTTTCCCCTCGTGGTCGATATATTCCCACACATCGTCGAGCATAACCTTCGCCTTGCCGTCGCGGAAAGGACCCGCATACTGGTATTTAGGCTCCACCACATAGTTTCCTTCGCGGTCGATGAAACCTCGCGCCCAATCCACCTTTACCACCGCCAGTCCTTCATGAAAGTTACCTGCTCCATGAAACTTTGGCTCTATCACCATTTCCCCGTTCCTGTCGATATATCCCCACAGTTTTTCTTTTCCCATATCTATTTAATTGTTGTTGTTTAAATTAAATAAGCATTATAATAAAT
>JAIDSM010000282.1 GCA_029061225.1 Muribaculaceae bacterium | reverse complement strand
TACCCGGATCGGCCTCTATACCGAAAAAGCACTCATAGAAAGGCTTCGCGCCTCCTATCACTACCCAGTCATATCCGAATAGGAGTCCGCCCATAGCCGATACGCAGCAGATGAAATAGATGAATTTACGGTTAATTTGATTTTTCATGGAAATTGTCACTGTTGTTCTTTTTTGCAAAATTACTCTAAATCCACAACATTCAAAATGCACAAACCTTCTCAATTGATGGACAATCCTATTTCCAAAACATTCCGGAATATTTGCGTATCCAATAAAAATTCCTTACTTTTGCAACTCAAAGACAGTAGACCATGAAATTATTTTCTTTCCTTCTTTCATCAGCTATCGGCCTGTCGGCGGCAGCCCAGGCTCCTACCCTGACCCATGTCTTCGACATCAGGGCGGAAATCGGTGAGGCTATCAACAGCAGCCAGAATCCTCATGGAGTTCGTGTCACCATACCCATAACCGGTGGAACGGTGACAGGGAAAATCAACGGTAAGATAATTCCCGGAGGAGCGGATTATCAACTTGTCAACCCCGATCAGCACCGCTCGGAACTCCAAGCTATCTACACCATAATGACCACAGACTCAGTTGCCATTCATGTATGCAACGAAGGCATCAACCGTTTTGATCCGGATGATTCCTACTTCATGACTTCACCGAAATTCAATTGTGATATCCATTCTCCCTATGATTGGCTCAACAATCGCATCTTTGTATGTCGTCCCGTCGATTTCGCTCCCTCTGCCATAACACTGCGGGTCTGGATGGCGGAATAGCCTGTACTGAATTTTCCATCCGATAAATACACCATGAAGATAAGAGAGGGTTTCAGCGGACAGCGTTCCGTCGTAGTGCCGCAGCTTATTCTGGATAATAAAAAGACAGATCCCATACTTTCAGCTTTGCACATTACCGCCATGGGATACTATCCGAAGGCTGAAAATCATTTCAGAGCCCGTGAGTCGCCTATCAGCGACTTCATCCTCATATATTGCGTGGATGGTGACGGATGGTTTGAAATCTCAGGGGAACACTTCAACGTTCCCACAAACTCCTTCTTCATCCTGCCTGCCGGTTTGCCGCACTCATATGGGGCATCTGCCTCACATCCTTGGACAATATATTGGATCCACTTTCAAGGCTCTTTAGCTGCCTCATATGATGTCTTGCCCGAAAAAGTGTGCAGAGTCAATCCCAATTCTTCGTCAAGGATTAGGGAACGCAATGACCTGTTTGAAGAGATGTTCGCGTCCCTCGACAGAGCCTTGACGCCCGACAGCATACGTTATGCTTCGGCCCTACTCCATCATTATCTCGCTACACTCATTTATCTTCCTGAATACCGTGGTCTTATCGGCTGCGATGAAAGGGATGATATAGTGGATGCATCCATACATTATCTCGAGGAAAATGTAGAAAAAACTCTCTCTCTTCAGGAGATAGCAGACTATGCAGGACTCTCCCCTTCATATCTTTCCGCCGTCTTCAAGAAGCGCACCGGACAAGCGCCGCTGACTTATTTCAACCATCTTAAGATACGTCAGGCCTGCCGGCTTCTGACCGATACCGATATGAAGATGAATACAATATGCCATAAGGTAGGTATCAGTGATCCGTATTATTTCTCACGTCTTTTCTCAAAAGTGATGGGCATGAGCCCGAGCGAATACCGCCGACGTGGCGAAATATAAAAAGATGGACGATCAGTCGTCCATCTTTACGCTTTTGAATTGTCCGAGAAGGTTGAAGATCAGTTCGACATCGTCGGATAGACCGACCTCATATTTTGAAGATGTCTTCTCGATCTTCACAATCTTCACATCCGGGAAATTCTTGATGACATAATTTCGAATCGCCCTTGGTATGATATCCTTCGGCACTTCCCTTCCTTTGCAGTCAACCGATGTCCATTTTCCGGAGTTATTGAATTCAATCTTTGTGCCGTTGACGAGTTTCACGTCATAATCAGTCTTCTTCAGGAAGTGTTTGTCGGTCTTGATCATGCCCACTTTCGCTTTAGGGAAATATGTGGTCAGGAACTGCTGAGCGGATTCAGGAAGGTCATCCCTGTTGATGGAATACTTATCGAAAGCATAGCCTGACATGACTGTCATAATCATGGCAAACATCAATAAAACATACTTCTTCATGTCTTCTTATTTTTGTGTTTTTCTGTATTATTTTCTAAAAACATAACAAAAATACCTCTTGATAAGTTGCCAAATTATTTTCGATAAAATTTTTTGTGCTGTTTTACGTTATAATTCGGATTTATTTATTAACTTTGAAACCGAAAACTAAAACACTTACATCTTAAGAGAAACTAAAGAGAAATATTTATAATTACCCTAATTTTAAACAACTAACGAATGAACCTAATCTCAACGTGTCGCAAGGCATCCTTCCTTGGATTGCCTGCGCTTATGGCCTTGACCGCCTGCAGCAACGACAACGAGTGGAAAGATGTCGACGGGGCTGTTCCCGGCCTGACTCTCACCACTTCGCATGAGCGTACTGAGGCCGGGCGATCGATAAAGATTGCCGGCAAAGTGACGGACAACGACGGTATCGCCACCATCGATCTTGTCTGTCATGAACTAAATCTCAACAAACGTATCGACCTGATCGAGATCTATGGCGAACCTAAGAAGGAATATGATCTCGACTACGCCTTCAAGATCCAGGAGAATCAGCCGGGTGATGAATTCAACATCGAAATCACCATCACCGATGTCGGCGGAAGAAAAGAAAAACAGAATCTCCGCGTGACTCTCGATGCTGACTGGACAGCTCCTTATTTCACGACGAGTCCCGATAAGGAAGTGATTGTGCTGATCAAGGAGAAGACAAGCTTCAACCTTAAGTTCAGCGTCGCCGACAACCGCATCGTGGATTATGTCGACATCGATGTCGTCGACATCACCGATGGTGAGGATGCTCCCAAGCCTGTAGCCGGATTCCCACGACGTGTAGAAGGCAACGGAACTGCCAAACTTGACTTCTCTGAGAATCTTATCCTTCCGAGCAAGCAGGCTAACCTTCTCGCTACAGTGACGGCCTACGACAAGGAAGCCAACGAGGCAGCACACTCTGCCACTTTCACTTCCCTCGTGAAGGTGCAGGAACTCCAGGATATGGAAAAGATGTGGCTCTGCGACGTCTCTGATGAAGACGATCTCAATTCCGATATCTTCGGTGTTCCCGTACTATGCGATCATGTCGGGCCTTTCCAGTACGAGATCCGTTACTACAATGAAAAGGCCGGCACGGAAGTATGCCTCCTCGGTCAGAAAGGATCTTTCGGTCCGCTTTGCTTCGCACCCTCGAAAGACAATGCCTCTGTGCTTGGGGATAATCCTGATGAGGTCAACCGTATCAAGCTTTCTCAGGCTAATTCCTATTACCTGCTCAAATTCGATACCTTCAACGGAACATATTCTGCAGAACCTTATTCAGTAGACTCAGCCATCGACCCTGTGATGCACATGCACTTCGGTGGCGACGACCTAAACACATGGTGGGGCGGCTGGGATACCGATGCATGGTGGCAGGAATTCTATTTCGGTCCTATGAGCGATGGTCCCGGTGAAGTCATGAAAATGACACAGGACTCTAAAAACCCGCACATCTATGTATATGAGGACTGGAAGATCTCGAAGGGAGACGACCTTCATTTCGTCCTGCATAACTGGCACAGCCATGGATGGTGGAATTTCGTGGCATGGCGTGTAGACGACAGCGCGGATCCGGGTAAATTCATGTATTACGGCAACGTGCATCCCGACAACCCCCATTATACAGGCAATGCCGATTACTTCCAGTGGAAATACGGTGGTGCAGTTGATCTCGACAAGTGGGCTGACGAATCCTACCGTAAGGAGTTCGTACCTGACAACTGGGTTGACATGAAAAACATCGAGCGTGGCGGCACATTCAAGCTCATCTTCGATGCCCACACCGAGCGCGCTCGCCTCGTACCGCAAAACTAATGTATAATTGAGAATGGAGAATTGAGAATGGAGAGATTATCTCGAATTATCAGAATTTGGAATTGGCATTGAACAGTTCAATTCTCATTTCACCATTCTCAATTCTCAATTATGAATAAATTTAGACAATCATCATGAAAAAATACCTATTGACAATGCTCGTCGCGTTGTTGGGTCTCTCGGCATGGGCCCAGAACCTGACCGTGACTGGCGTAGTCACTTCCAAGGAAGACGGCGAACCGCTGATCGGAGCCACCGTCAGAGTGCAGGGTTCAAGCAAAGGCACAGCCACGGACTTCGATGGCAACTATACGCTGACCGACGTGCCCTCAAACGCTACCCTCGTTTTCAATTATGTCGGCTATCAGGAGATCTCGATTCCTGTCAAAGGCCAGACCAACATCAATGCCCAGCTTTCCGAGACATCGACCTCTCTTGACGAACTTGTTGTAGTCGGTTACGGTGTAGCTAAGAAAAGCGATCTTACTTCATCTATTTCTACCATCAAAGGTTCGGAACTCAACGAGATGGTCTCCGGCAATGCGATGGACGCTATCCAGGGTCGCGTTCCAGGCGTTCAGGTTGTATCCGGCGGTGGTCCGGGTTCAAACCCGGCCGTCATGATCCGTGGTGTCACATCTGTCAATGGAACTGCACCGCTTTATGTGGTAGACGGTGTTCCCTTGAATACTGACAACATCAACTTCCTCAACAACAACGATATCGAGAGCATGGAAGTGCTTAAGGACGCTTCCGCTTCGGCCATCTACGGTACTCGCGCATCCAACGGTGTCATCATCATCACCACAAAGAAAGGTAAATCAGGCGCGACACATGTGGATTTCTCCGCTTCGGCAGGTTGGCAGTATATCCCTAAGCCCAGCATTGCTTGGGCTGATGAGTATGAGAAAGTTTTCTATGCCCGTTATGAGAACGACGGACGTGTCGCTCCTTGGAACTCTCCATACGTAGATTATGGGGAGGTGGACAGCACCGACTGGTGGAAACTTGTGGTTGACAAGACTGCAGTCGTTCAGAACTACTCCCTGAGCGTTCGCGGTGGCAATGATAAATACGTATATAGTCTCTCAGCAGGCTATTACCGCAACAACTCTCAGTTCAAAGGCGGTTACTGGGACAAGATGAATGTCCGACTCAATACAGAGTATAATTTCACCAACTGGCTGAAAGCAGGTCTTGACCTTGCTCCCAACCTTGAAAGCTGGGAATCAGCCCCCGAGCTCTTCTCAGCTGCCATGGGTATGGACCCGACGACTCCGGTCTATCGTCCGGAATCTGAGTGGAATCCCGCCAATCCGATGGATGACTTCCAGCGCTCCTACAACAACCAGGAATGGAACCCGGTAGCTTCTCTTGCCCGTATGGACAACCACTCCACCAAGTTCCAGCTTCTGATGAATCCCTACCTCCAGATTCAGCCTATCCGTCAGCTCACACTCCGCACGCAGTTCGGCGCCAACCTATGGTATCAGCGCAGCGACGGATATGACTACGCATTCCATATCGATGCTCTTGAGCAGAAAGATAAGGATAGCGCATACCGCAACTATTCAGATCAGCTTAACTGGAGCTGGACCAACACCGCCACATATATGGATACCTTCGCCGAGAAGCATAACCTGACTTTGATGGCAGGTTTCACTGCGGAGCGCTACGCCAACTACTGGGCCAACGCCTCTCGTCAGGATATCCCGGGCAACAGCAGCCTTCTCCATGAAGTAGGCGCAGGAACCGGCGACCAGTTTGCCAACGGCGGCACAAGCTATCAGACCCTTGCTTCCGTTCTCGGCCGCGTGATGTATAACTTTGACAATCGCTATTACCTTACAGCTTCGATCCGTTACGACGGCAGCTCCCGTTTCCCGAAAGGCAATAAATGGGCTACATTCCCCTCCGTCTCACTCGCATGGCGTCTTTCTGAAGAGGCTTTCATGGAGAGCACTCGCGGATGGCTCGATCAGGCTAAGGTCCGTCTCGGTTGGGGTAAGGTCGGAAACCAGAATATCAACCCCGGTCTTTTCCTCTCTACTATGGACAACGGCGTTAACTACGTGTTTAACTCAACCCGATTCCCTTCCACAATCGTAGGACAGATGGGCAATCCATTCCTCCGTTGGGAAACAGTGGAAGACTATGATTTCGGTATCGACGCATCTTTCCTCCGCAACCGACTTAACCTCACATTCGACCTCTATCAGAAGAACAGCCATGATATGCTTTACGCCGCGCAAGGTCTTCTCATCGCCGGTAATCCGGCCTGGATGGGCGCGATCACCCAGAATATCGGCGAGATGCGTGCACGCGGTTGGGAACTTTCTCTCAACTGGCGTGATAAGGCAGGAGATTTCGGATATGATGTGGGTGTGCAGCTATCCGGAGTACGCAACAAAGCCATCAAGTTCTCAGGTGATGGTCCGGTTCTTACAGGCGGTGGCCTTAACGAAAGCATTATTCGCAATGAAGACGGGCAACTGATCTCCAGATTCTACGGTTACACTGCCGACGGACTTTTCCAGAACTGGGAGGAAGTCTATGCTCACACAGACGAGCATGGCACACTTATACAGCCTGATGCGCAGCCGGGTGACATACGTTTCCTCGACCTTAACCATGACGGAGTTCTCAACGAGTATGATAAATCGTATATTGGCAATCCATATCCCGACCTGATGATAGGTTTCAATATCGGACTCAACTGGAAAGGATGGGACTTCCTCGCCAACTTCTACGGGACATACGGCAACGATGTCTTCAATCTCGAAAAGAGACGCTATTCAGGTGGTGGCGGCCAGAACGTCTACCGTGGTACTCTTGCCAAGGCATGGCATGGCGAAGGAACAAGCAACGACATCCCGCGTCTTTCATACAACGACCTAAACCAGAACTACGCGCGTGTATCAAGTTTCTATGTGGAAGACGGAAGCTATCTCCGCTGCAAGCTCATAACTCTGGGTTATACTCTCCCTAAGAAATGGCTCGGCGACTACAACCTCCGCCTCTATTTCTCAGCGCAGAACCTTTTCACCATCACCAAATACTCGGGAATGGACCCCGAACGTCCGTTCTATGACGGAAGTGTAATTGAAAAAGGTATCGGCAACGCCAACTATCCTACTCCACAGACCTACCTCTTCGGCGTTGACTTCAAGTTTTAATTGAGAATTGAGAGTGTAGAATTGAGAAAATTTTCTTGTTCAATAATTATGAAAATGAAAAAGACAATATATGCGCTTGTTGCGGCAGCCGGCATGACGGCATTCACTTCCTGCAACGATTTCCTTGATCAGGAAGTGCGCGGCAGTGAAAACCTCGACACTTATTTCTCCACTCCTGAGGAAGTGGAGACCTACGTCGGAGGATGCTACTTCCAGATAGCCAAAGGCGGTGGATGGTGGCAGATTTACAACCCCTGGCTTATGTTTGATATGGTAACGGACGACCTTTGGGACGGCAACACCACCCAGGGTGACGGATATCAGGATGTGACCCACTTCTTGCCAAACGGATATACCAACGGCATTCTTCAGAACTTCTGGGGAGCACGCTATCAGGGCATAACCACATGCAATCTTGGTCTTGAGCGCATTCCCGAAGTCACTATGGATGAGAACTTGAAGAAGCGTCGTCTCGCAGAAGTCCGCTTCCTCCGTGCTTTCTTCTATTTCGACCTCGTGCGTAATTTCGGTGGAGTGCCTATCATGACGGAATACGCCAGCACCGGCGCGGGTAAGGAACGCTCCACACAGGAAGAATGCTATAAGTTTATTGAGGACGAACTTAATCTCGCCATACCCGATCTGCCCGAAAAGTCACAGCTTGCCGCTGCGGATATGGGACGCATCACTAAAGGCGCGGCTCTGGGCATCCTCGGCAAGGCACAGCTTTATCAGGCAAAGTGGGCTGAGGCGAAAGCTACTCTCAAGACCATTATCGACTCAGGAGAATACAGACTTCTCGAGAATTTCGGCGATGTATGGAGCGTGAAACACAACAACAGCGCCGAGAGCCTCTTCGAGGTGCAGCAGACCTATGGAGGAGACACCTACGCCCTCGGAGGCTCGCTGACGGTCGTCACCGGATGCCGTAACGGTGTCGGCGACGGCTGGAGTTGGGGACAGCCTACCTCCGATCTTGAGAACGCCTATATCGCCGCAGGCGACACGGAGCGTCTGCGCTGGACCATCATCAAGACAATGTGTACGGAGATAGCCGGTGAAAACCAGTTCTCAAAATTCGTTAAGAACAATGACCAAGTCTGTGGTGTAAACGATGCCAAGTATAAGGATTACATCAATAAGTTCGGATGGACTGCTTCCGATTACTATAAGGGCTACATTATCGATCCGGCACAGCATAAGTCCGCACGTATCATCCGTAAATACTTCGTGCCACTCGAAGACCGTCCTGAGGTTTACAACATCGACAAGATTCCTTTGAATCACCGTGTGCTCCGCTATGCCGACGTTCTTCTTATGTATGCCGAGGCATGCGCTGAGACCGGCGACGACAGTCAGGGCCAATGGGCGCTCAATCAGGTACGCAGCCGTGTGAATCTTCCTGACGTCACGTCTACCGGTACTGCCCTCCGCGATGCAATCCGCGCCGAACGCCGTCTTGAGCTTGCTCACGAGCAGTGCCGTCTCTACGACATCCGCCGCTGGGACTGCGCCAACGGAAAGAAGATGATCTGCAACATTATGGGCCCGGACGGAAGCTTCGTGAAATACAATACCGGCGATGACGCGGACATGTATGAGAAATGGAATCAGATTGAGCCGAGCAACAAGGGCTACCGCTTCCGTGAAGACCGCGACATGCTCTTCCCAATCCCCAACTACGAAGTGGAACATTCCAACGGTGCCATCAAGCAGAACCCCGGTTGGAACTGAAATCAATGCATAATTCATAATGCATAATTCATAATCACTCAGCAAGGTTGGATTATGCATTATGAAATTGATTTGGAAAAGTAAATTTTGATTAAGAATTAAGAATTATGAATTATAAATTAATTAAGATAGCTTTATGCGGGGCGGCAGCTTTAATGCTCGCCGCCTGCAGCGACGAGCCTCACGGCGAATCCACCAAGCACCCGATAGGGAGCGAGGGTCCGGATCGCCCCAGCTTCAGCGAGAACGATGACGTGACCTCGCCTAAGCCCAATTTCCCCCTCAATTCTCAGAAAGTGACCGTAAACACTTCTACAGTCTACCAGGAGATGGAAGGTTTCGCAGCCTCAGACTGCTGGCTTCCAAACCAGATCGGTCAGTATTGGACCGACAACCGCAATGAGATAGCTCAGCTGCTCTTCTCGCAGAATATCTCTGCCGACGGCCAGCCGCAGGGTATCGGTCTCTCGATGTGGCGAGTAAATCTCGGCGCCGGCACAGAGGAACAGGGAGACGACAGCAACATGGCACTCAACAACCGCGCCCAAAGCTATCTATATACGGGAAGCTATAACTGGAACAGCTGTGCCGGACAACGCTATTTCATGGAGCAGGCCAAGAATATGGGCTGCGAGAAATTCGTTCTTTTCAGCAACTCCCCTCTCGTGCAGTACACGCTCAACGGTATGGGTTATTCCGACAACGGTGCCCATGGCAACCTGAAGGAGGAAGGCTACGCGCAGTATGCAGCCTATATGGCGGAAGTGGCGAAACATTTCACTGAAGCCGGATATAACATCTCCCATATCTCGCCTGTCAACGAGCCTCAGTTTGACTGGGGTGTGGCTGAAAACGGAATGGCAAATCAGGAAGGTTCCGGATGGCAGAATACCGAAATAGCAAAGCTTGTCAAGGAACTCGACAAGGCCCTCACCGATCGTAATCTCGACACTTATATTATGATTGCAGAGGCTGCCTCCTGGAACGATGTCACCGGTGGCGGCAACGAGCGTTCGAATACCATCAACGCCTTTTACAATCCTTCCTCAAACGCATATGTAGGCGACATCAAGCGTCTTGACAATATCATTTGCGGACACAGCTACTGGACAGAGGGTACTTGGAACGGAATGCGTCAGGTGCGTCAGCAGGTGGCAAATGCCGCTAAAGCGCGCAACCTTAAAGTGTATCAGACCGAATGGTCCATGCTTGGCGACGCGCCCGCAGAACTTGACGGCAACTACGAGAATGCTACTGAATTCGACATTGCACAGTATATGAGCCGCGTTATCCACAACGACATTACTGTCGCCGGTTGCGCATCATGGAGCTATTGGACAGCGATGTCGGTGGAGCGTTACGGACAAAAGAACCGTTTCGAGCTTATCAAGACCACACCGAAGGGGGGTGAATACAGCGACAACTTCAAGGAAGGTGGTTCGGTTGCAGCCAACCCCAATCTTTGGGTACTTGGCAACTACAGCCTTTTCGTTCGCCCCGGATTCAAGCGTGTGGGACTTTCGCTCAACGAGAGCAAGGACTTCTTCGGATCAGCCTACACATCTGCCGATGGTTCGCAGCTCGTAATCGTCCTGACTAACTACGACAAGACCAACGGTGTGACAGTCGATATGCCCCGTCCTGATGGCACAAAGGCTGTCTTCACTTACACCACCACCGCTGACAAGAATCTGAAGCAGTCTCGCTTCAACCTCAATGACAAGGTATTCATCGATCCCGCTTCAGTCACCACCATAGTCTACTACTTCTGACACAGCAAACATATATAAAGAAGAGGACTTGCGCGGCAAGTCCTCTTCTTTTTTTCTGACTGTTCGGTTCAGTCTTTATGTCGATGGCTGAATCTTTTATGGCTCCATAGCCAATATGGAGGATTTCTTCTTATCGTCGCCTCGAGCAGCTTCATATATGAGCGGGTGTACGGAAAGTCCTCACCGTCGTCTATGGGAAGAATCTCTTTAAACGTCATATTGTAGTGTCCGCGTCCGGTAGGCTCCACATCAAGATAAATATATTTGCACTTAAGTCTGTTTCCGATTACCTCTCCCCCTGTTATGTAATCGGTCTCTATACCGAGGAAATCCATCCAGCTGTCGGTGTGGTGTCCTCTCGGACGCTGGTCGCTGATGAAACCTGCCACAAATCTGTTGCCGTCACGCTCTATCTCCACCAGACGCCTGTATGTGTTTGCCATCGGAATTGACTCCGATCCGAATCTTGACCTGATCTTGAGCATCAGTTGATCCATTACCTTGTCGCGGAGAGGATGATAGATCTGCACCATCTCCGCGCCATTATGGAAATGCCTTGTGATGGCCGGCACCCACTCCCAATTGCCATAGTGCCCGAGAAAGAGCACTACGGAATGTCCGTCTGCCACTGCCTTGTCTACAATCTCCGCATTGAATACTTTCACGCGTCGATCCACCTCCTGATCCGATATCCCCAGAAGTTTGACCGCCTCGATGAAAGTATCGCAGAGATACCGATAAAACGTATGTCGCCACTGCTTTCTTTCCCTCGCGTCTGAGGTTGGGAAAGCTCTCTCAAGATTCTCATCCACTACCTTCCTTCTATATTTCACGACATCTCTAAGCATCCACGATGCAAACGAGCTTATCGGATAGAGAAAGCCGAGAGGAAACTTAGCCAGAATTGATAGACTGCCAGTCAGGAACTTATATTTAATTTTTTGTATTTTGGTCATACTGATAAGTGCGTCTTAAAGACAAATTGTGTAAAGATTGGCAAAGTTAGCAATAAAATTCGAGATATGATTGTCTTTACATGTTTTTTTTGAGATACCTTGAAGTGAACCTATTCTTAAAAACAGTCATGCCGACATCATCAGACTTTAATATTTGCAATATATCGTATTTTTTTGTAATTTTGCAACGACCAAAAATGACAATCATGCGATATTTAATTCCGAGCCTTAAAAAGCAGGCCATAATCATATTGGAGGGACATTTGCTCAATCCTTTCTGGCATTCTAAAGAGGAGCGTCGTATTAAGAGATATCGCGCGCTTGAAAAGGCGTATATGTCTTATCTCAAGCCGTATAAAAATTTTGTAAGAGAACTGGTTACACAGCATTCCAATCCGATCCCAGAGCAGGATAGAGTCTTCACCATCTGGTATCAAGGAGAGGATAATGCTCCCGAGATAGTAAAGGCTTGTTTTCGAAGCATGCGGCGTAATTTAAAGCAAGAGCTTATCGTATTAGATGAAAATACGATATTTGACTGGATAACTCTTCCCGAACATATCATTGATAAATGGAACCGAGGGTTGATAACACCCACACATTTCAGTGATATCTGCCGTGTGGAACTGCTTTATCGTCATGGAGGAATATGGCTTGATTCGACATGTTTTGTGACCAATCCGATTCCGAGGGAGTTGCTGGATATGGATTTCTTCGTATATATGGCCGGAGTGAAATTGCAGCGAAAATTCACTTTCATCCAAAGCTGTTTTATTCGCGCCCGTAAAGAATACCCCCTTCTTGACATATGGAGGAGATTATTATATGAGTATTGGAAAAAAGAAGACACACTTTTCGATTACTATACGCTCCATCTTCTGCTGTGTTTTGCTGTAAGAAACAATCTAACGGCAAATTCTTTATTCAGAAATATGCCAAAAATCGATCAGGATCCCACTCACAGGTTATGGTATTCCGGATATAAAGACACACCATATAGTCCGGAGAGATTCGAAGATGCGACACGAGGAACTTTCTTTCAGAAGACGAGCTACAAAGATCAGGCTGCAGTAACTCCCATAGAAGGAAGTATAGCAGAATATATTATGAAATATTAAACTTAAAAACTGATAGAATGTCAAGATTTACCGATATAACCATGGGATTTCGTCATAGGATCAAGGAAATGGCGTATGGATTCAAGTATCTTTCTTGGAAAGAAGACTATGAAGATATTCCCTATTCAGTAAGATCTGCCGTCATATCCATGGTGGACGGCAAAATGTGGCATGGGGGTCTGACCGACAGGTTCAAGGGAATTGTCACCGGTTATCTTTTTGCTCAGTATCTTGATAGACCTTTCAGGATAAAATATAGTTTTCCTTTCAATCTGACTGATTATCTTATTCCTAACGAATATAACTGGGTGATAGATGATGAAGATATTTCATCTTCCATATTTACGTCCAGAGCATTATGTACAAGGCATGAAAACGGCCGTCGGATGCTCAAGGTCAAACCTAAGGGCCAGATCAGATTTTATTGCAACGTAGACCTTACGGAAGTCTTAGATTTCACACCATTCAATCAGAAGTGGGGAGACATATTCAATCGACTGTTCCGTCCTTCTCCCCTGCTTCAAAAGGAACTTGATCATCAACTCAACAAGCTCGGATGTGAATATGTGGCAATGGTCTTTAGATTTCAGAATCTTCTCGGCGATTTTGAAGAATACAAATATAAGAAGATAGAGGATACTGAATATAGAGAAAGACTTATTGAAGCCAACCTTGAAGAAATCAGGAATATTATTGAACAAATTAGGAAAAAATCTGACGAAGCAAGAATCTTGATTACGTCTGACAGCGCCGAATTTCTTGAAAGAGCGGAAAAGATCTCCGGTGTTTATTCTATAAAAGGAAAATCGGCACATGTTGATACAAAAGGAACAGGAAATACCAACCACATTAAAGCTTTTGTAGATTTCTTTATGATATCAAAAGCAAAAGAAGTATACTCTGTCACCATCGACAATATGTATCCGTCGGATTTTCCAAATTACGCTTCCAAGGTAGGCGGCATACCTTTTCATAGAATTAACAAGAAACTTAACCCGCATCAATAATAATATGAGAAAACCAAACGAAATGCTAAATTTCACAGTCGGACCAGTAATGTCATCTCCAGATATTCTCGCTATTGGTGGAGAACAGGTACCCTATTTCAGAACTCAGGAGTTTTCAGACATAATATTGGAAAACGAGGCGTTGATGAAGGAATTCGTACATGCACCTGAAGAAGCCAAGGTCGTTTTCATCACCGGCTCCGGTACTGCATCAATGGAAGCCGTGGTGATGAATGTCTTCACTCCGGCTGACAAACTGATAGTAATAGACGGGGGCTCATTCGGACATAGATTCACTGAACTTTGCGATATTCACCACATTCCATATACCTCTATCTGCCTTGAAAGCGGCCACGTAGTCACTGACGAGATGCTCAGAAAATTTGACGGAAAAGGATATACCGGACTTCTTGTGAACATACACGAGACATCCACAGGCGTTCATTATAATCCACAGATGCTTGGAGAATTCTGTCGAAGGAACGATATGATGTATGTGATAGATGCAATAAGTTCCTTCCTTGCCGATCCTCTCGACATGACGGAGGTAGGAGCCGATGTCATCATTACAGGATCTCAGAAAGTACTCGCATGTGCTCCCGGCATCTCGATAATCGTGTTGTCTGAAAGGGCTTTGAAAAGAGTGGAGCGGAATGAGACCAAAACCATGTATCTTGATCTAAAAGGAGCGTTGAAGAATGCTGAAAGAGGCCAGACTCCGTTTACTCCGGCTGTCGGAATTCTTCGCCAGATCAACGCAAGGCTCAAGCATATCAAAGAAGACGGAGGGGCAATAGCCGAAATCGCGAAAATAAAAGCACAGGCAGAGGATTTCAGGAAGAAGATCAAAGGACTTCCGTTCGAGATCAAATCGGAGTCAATGTCCAACGCCCTTACGCCATTAACTCCAACCGGAGCGTCGGCTCATGAGATTTTCCTTCAGCTTAAAGACAACTACGGAATTTGGATTTGTCCCAACGGAGGAGAACTGAAAGATACTTTGTTTCGCGTGGGACATTTCGGTGCACTGACCCATGAAGACAACGATACACTCGTAGCTGCACTCAAGGACTTACAGAAGAAAGGAAAAATCTAATATGACAAAAGTCATCACATACGGAACGTATGATTTCCTTCATGAAGGGCACATAAGGCTTCTCAAGCGAGCCAAGGCATTGGGCGACTATCTGATCGTAGGGGTCACAGCTGAAGATTTCGATAAATCGCGGGGAAAGATCAATGTCGGACAGTCATTGATGGAGAGAGTGGAAGCTATTCGCCAGACTGGTTTGGCAGACAAGATAATAATCGAGGAGTATGAAGGACAGAAAATCGATGACATAAGAAGATATGAAGCTGATATATTCACTGTAGGTTCTGATTGGGAAGGAAAGTTCGATTATCTGAATGAGTTCTGCAAGGTGGTCTATCTTGACCGTACGGAAGGAATCTCAAGTACAGAAATCCGAAGTCAAAATCAGGAACTTCGTATCGGTCTTGTCGGAGAGACCAATATCGTCAATAAATTCAAGAACGAATGCCGTTTTGTCAACGGTGTTAAAGTTTCCGGCATCTTTGCCAACGGAACCGGATATCTCGATGACGAACTAAAGAAACTAATCTCCGAAACCACCTCGTTCGAGGCATTAATAGACAAAAGCGACGCTGTCTACATTGCGTCAAAGCCTTCAGAGCACTACAATCAGGTGAAAACAGCACTTGAGAATGGCGTACACGTGATATGCGAATCGCCAGTATGCATGACACAGTCAGAATTCTCAGAAGTTTCTGCTATAGCCGAAGAAAAACGACTTGTGCTTATGGATGGCATCAAGACAGCTTATTCAATTGCATTCAACAGGATGATGCTTCTAATCAAAGGAGGTATAATCGGAGAGACGTTATCGGTTGATACTACGTGTACAAGCCTTATGGACATAGATGATAATTGTCTGCCCCCGCATATTTGGAATTCTATATGCGCCTGGGGGCCCACAGCACTTCTACCCATCTTCAAGATACTCGGTACCGATTTCAAGCAGATCATGAAGTTTAGCAAGACCCTTCCGAGCCACAGGGATTTCGATCTATTTACAAAGGTGTCATTCCTTTACGATAATGCAGTGGCCTCCATTAAGGTAGGACAAGGTGTCAAGTCGGAGGGAGAAATGGTGATAGCCGGCACTAAGGGATATATCTATGTGCCTGCACCTTGGTGGAAAACTGACTATTTTGAAGTAAGGTATGAGAATCCTTCCGACAACAGACGATATTTCTACCAGCTTGAAGGGGAAGGAATAAGATATGAAATACTTTCATTCCTTAACCTGATAAAAGGAAAAGTCTCCTACAATCAGGTTTCACCAAAAATATCATCAAAAATCATACGGATAGTAGAAGAAGTAAGCGACACTAAATAAGGTGTCGCTTACCGATTGAGCCGAATTATCATGTCATTTCTTATAGACTACATGGTTATGAGCCCATTTCTTGGGGATCATGTAGTCAGCTCCGAAAAGCATCTTCAGATAAGAATCCGTATCTTTGAAGCCAAGGAATTTATGCCCATTAAATTCAATATCAACCAGATTGTTGAATCGGTCTATATCCAAAAGCACCTCCACGTTAGGCATTCCGATAATCTGAGACAGCAGACGACTTCCGGAATACTCACCATTATGCAGCACATCATCGATTTTATTCCACCACCAATCAATAGAATGACGATAGGATTTGATAATTGATATAGGATCTTTCCGATGCCTATGATATAGTCGATTGTGCAGACTCCTTATCTTATGGGTGTACTCCGCTCGTTTCTTCTCATCCTGAGGTACCGGTTCAAGCGGAAATATATCCACTGCCACTCCGTATTTCGACAGATTCCTATAGCTGGTAGCCCCATAGGTGGTAGGATCATTGATTTTCGCAAATCCATAAAAAAACACCTCCTCTTCGGTATGAGTATTCAGAAGAAGATGATATCTGTCGCTTTGGTAAGTTTTGACAAACCGATCGAAATCCTCACGAGGCATACAAAGATCCGCATCATCATCCCAAGGAATGAAACCACCATGCCTAACGGCACCAAGCATAGTCCCGTCTGAAAGACTGTACCTGATATTGTTGGCCCTGCAAAAAGAGTCAATATCCTTCATTATATCCAATAGAATAGACTGTTGTTCTGCAAGAGTCAGTTCTTTAGGAGTACTCATTTACTTCTTATATATAGTATAATTGTGTGCATATATTTTTGGGGTCATGTAATCTTCACCGAACAAAAATTTCAAATACTCGTGTGAATCAGCAAATCCCTGAAAATTGTAACCGTTAAATGGAATGTCAACAATATTATCAAACAGGTCTCTGTGCAGAACGACCCTATCGTCTTTTACACAAACCGACTGTCCTACAAGTGGACTATCATCATACTTTCCTTCATGCACTGTTTCGTTAAGTTTATTCCACCAGCCCTCTATACTATGCCGATGAGACTTGATAATTGAAAGCAGATCTTTTTTCTGACTATGGTACAGTCGATTATCGATACTCCTTATATGATGCATGTGCTTTTTACGCTCCTTCTCATCTACCGGCACTCCATCAAAGGGAAAAATATCCACAGTGACGCCATGCTTGAAAAGAATCGTTTTCTTTGTACAACCGGAATAAGTCTGAGGATCATTTATCTTAATATAGCCTCCATAGAAGAATTCATTTTCGGTCTGAGTCTTATACAGCATCTGAAATCTTTCGCTTTTGTAGGAGGCAGCAAAGCGGTCAAAGTCTTCACGCAGCATACATATGTCGGCATCGTCATCCCACGGAATAAATCCTCCATGGCGAATAGCTCCCAGCATTGTGCCATCGGAAATACTGTATTTAATATTATTTTTTCTGCAAAATGCATCTATATCCTTTAATATGTCAAAAAGGATCACCTGTTTATCTTCAACAGTAAGCGCTTTCTTCGTTTCCATCAGAATTCAAAAATTTTTAAACTAAGGTGTCGCTTGGTAATCATTCAGCGTCAACCTGAAAAAGAGTATGCATGAAATCAAGAAATATCTTACGATCTTCAGGATCAGCCTCTGCAAGCGAATTAATACACATAAAAGGAGGCATTGGCTTTCCTTTTATATACGGTTTCAGGTGATCGCGAAGATAATTAGGCCGGTTGGCAAAGGGTTTTAAAAATAATGTCTTTCCCCTAGGGGACATTACTTTCAATTTGCCTTCCTTTGCAGCCATAAGATGATTGGCTTCCTGAGCATTAAATTGGCATGGAGCGCGAAATTTGTCCCGACAATTTATGTCAACACATTCAGGATATTCTTCAAAGAACTTATCTCCAAGCGATTTAAGCATAGGATGGGGAGTATGTCTCATAAGAAAAGTCTTATTCATACCCATCAACTTTGACGTATTCTCCATTATATCCTTGAAACCTACTGTTTTTAGTCCATTTTTTTTTGGTTTCACAGCATGAAGCAGGTCAAGCAAAATGTTAGGCATCCATTTGCCATAGTCTACCACATCACCCTTCTCTGTAAACCATTCAGAAGGTCTAACGGAATTACACAAAACGAAATCATCATTGAAATTAACGAATCTTTCCGATAACCCCGGTATCCGATGAGTCATAGTCTCAATTCCGTTACTCTGGAACATGGGCAGGTACTGCTCATATCCCCGGAAAATCACTTTATGGTCTACTATCTCGACCGGAATAGGATTCTCAAACCACTTCCCCACCGTAAGTTCAAGATGGGGATCCTGACCATCAGTAACTATATATATTCGCCTTATGAAGGGAGCAAACTTATTTATTCCTGCCACACACCAGTCGATCTCTCGCATCTGACGGAAACGCAAATCGCCTCCAATATCATCGCGGCGCGTCAAGGAGTTTCCTCCGCGTGCCTCGTCACATCTTGCCTTCCAAACAGGGTCATCCCCGTCTACCCATAGGATAACGGCATCAATAGGATCAGAAGTTAGACCTTGAGATCTTTGAATATTTCTTGATGGAGCTTCAGTAGCCCCTTTGTTTATTGACATCAATTATATTATTACAGTATATGACGGAAACGTTCGGGAACCTCAACTACGATGACATGTCCAAGCATTGCCGGTTTATTCCATGAATAAATCGGACGAATCCAGGTCTGCATCTTTCTTGCTGTCTTTGTTCCTTTGTCGAAATCCTGTGCTTCGTTATTGGTCACAAGGTGTATGGTGCGGGTTCTTTTCTTGAAATGTCTGGTGGAAGTACCCCCGATTCTGTCGGGATTCATAAACCTCTCCCTCATCCTCTTCATGTCAATGCATCCGAAATGGAAAAGATATAGATCGGGGCATATGTGGAAGTTATGTCCTTTCACTCTATGGAATCCTCGCCCCCATCTTACCGGCTTTGCTATGATGGAGCCTTTTGTATAGCGGGTGTCAAGATATCCAAAACGTCTCTGCTCAAGAAACCCCTTGTTGCCGTCTATTTCCGATTCCTTTTCCAGGTGTTGGCCTATGTCTACACCTAACGGTGAAATAGTATAGTCTATTTCCTGTTCCGACAGATATTCCCGAAGGCTTTTCCCGAGTTTAGGATCGACGACTATGAATTCGTCGCAGTCTGTGCCTATGACTATGTCATAGCCATCCTTCTCAAGAAGTTCAGCTGCCTTGTCGCTTAGCAATCCGAGACGTACCCTCTCCCCCTCCACAATCCTATTGCTAAGACGCTTGTGGATGAACGTATGTGTACCCTCGCAAAAGTCAGGCACCCTCTGATCTTCTCCGTCGAAAAGGATATAAAGGTTTTCGCGACCAAGTTCCTTGCCGTAATAGTCAACCCACTTACGGAGGAAGAAGTCATCGTCGCGAACCATCGTTATAGCGGCAATTTTTTTCAATTCGTCATTCATAACTTCATTAATGCATAATTAGCTACGCTCAAGCCAAGGCAAGTCATAATGCATAATTCATAATCGGATCCACGGAACGCGATATGAAGATTTTCAGGCGTTATGGCATGCGGTAAGTATTACCTCAGACACAGTAGGATGACCGAAGATGATATTTTCAATTCCTTCCAGAGTCATTCCGGCATTCATAAGGTCAGCACACTGCTGTGCGAGGTCTGCAGCACCGACACCCATGATATGTGCGCCTATCAGCTTTCCGTCTTCCTTTTGGAAGATAAGTTTGCAAAGACCGTCGGGTTCGCCCATGGCCAAAGCCTTACCGTTGGCCCTGAAGGAACTCTGGCCTTTTCGGATCTCAATTCCCCGGGCTTTGCATGCTTCCTCTGTCAGTCCGACCATACCGCATTCCGGTACGACGAACACTGCGCTTGGAACGATAGAAAAATCGATCTTATCCTCTTTGCCATCGATGGCATTCAGGGCATGAAGACCTTGGAAAGTCGCTACATGCGCAAGCATCATCCTGGCGTTGACATCTCCTATCGCGAATATATGTGGGACATTGGTTCGCATCCAGTCGTCAACAACGATACCTTTTGGAGAGTATTCCACACCAGCCGCCTCAAGATTGAGACCATCGACACGGGGAGCGCGTCCAACAGCCATAAGGAGGTCGGAACTTACCACATTCTCTTCCTTTCCCTTTACATCATAGGTAACGACTATCTCATAATCTTCGTTCTGCTCGATTTTTTTTGCTGCAGCTCCGGTAATAATCTTTATACCCTTCTTAGAAAGAGTCTGCTTCAGACGCTTCGCGATATCCGAATCAAACGGAGGAAGGATCTGCTTCATATATTCGATCACCGTCACTTTCGAACCAAATGAAGCAAAAATGTTGGCGAATTCCATACCTATCACACCGCCTCCTATGATGGTCAGCGATTCGGGTATATAGTCTATATCAAGAATCTGCGTGGAATCTTTGACACATTCAAGATCGTGTCCTTCTATCGGAAGCGATCGAGAAGTAGAACCTGTAGCGATGATAATGTAATCGGCGGTATATTCAACACCGTCCGCAGATACCGTACGTGTATCCGTAAATGATGCCTTTGCATTGACAACATTGACTTTCGCTGATTTCAGCATCGCGTCGATACCGGAACGAAGGGTATCTACCACCTCCTTCTTACGCCCGACTACTTTATTGTAGTCGAGCGTGAAGGAAAAGTCATCAATTCCGAACTTGTCTGCCTCTTTAAAGGATGCTATCATCTCCGCGTTCCTGCACAGGCATTTGGTCGGTATGCACCCTTCGTTAAGACACGTGCCTCCCAGGCGGTCGCCGTTGAAAAGCGTAACGTCATGCCCTCTCTTAGCAGCTTCAAGAGCTGTCTCGTATCCGCCGGGGCCGGCGCCGATAATGATGATCTTCATGTTTTGATGAGTTGTCGTCGTTCTTGACATTACGTCGATGACGATGATATCTATTAAAAGTTCTTACTTATTGGATTCCTTAAGAGCCTTGTAATTAAGAATGGGATTCTTAGCGGCAGTTGTCTCGTCAAGCTTGCGCACTATGGTCGTAAGAGGCGCGTTCTTGACTTCGTCGGGTGTCTCTCGAGCTTCCTTAGCCACCTTATGCATCACTTCGATAAACTCGTCGAGAGTCTCGAGGCTTTCAGTCTCGGTAGGCTCGATCATCATCGATTCGTGGAAAAGCAGAGGGAAGTAAATGGTCGGAGCATGGAATCCGTAGTCGAGAAGACGTTTCGCTACATTAAGCGTAGTCACTCCGGTCGACTTATCCTTAAGGCCATCGAATACGAACTCATGTTTGCATGCACCTTCAATCGGAAGAAGATAGTCGTCTTTAAGGCTTTCCTTAATGTAGTTGGCATTTAGTGTAGCCATAGGTCCTACTTCTTTGATCCCTTCCTTTCCAAGGCTGAGAATGTAGGCATAAGCCTTCATCATAACTCCGAAGTTGCCGAAGAAAGTGGAAACGCTGCCAAGAGCATTATCTCCGTTCTCGACATAGAACGTGCCGTTCTCATCCTTTTTCACGTGAGGATTGGGAAGGAACTTGACAAGATGCTCAGCAACACCGACAGGTCCGCTGCCGGGACCTCCGCCACCATGAGGGGTAGAGAAAGTCTTGTGAAGGTTGATATGCATGATGTCGAAGCCCATATCACCGGGACGCACCTTGCCGAGC
>JAIDSM010000281.1:21504-62522 GCA_029061225.1 Muribaculaceae bacterium | reverse complement strand
TACACAAGGCTATTCGGCGGCAGCGGCATATGTGTATACGAGCCAGTGTCGGCAGCGGTACGGTTGAGGAACTCGCCAAGTGGGTGGAATACATCACTGCTGAAAACGGTCCGATGGCCGAGAAACGCAAGGCCAACGGTCGTGAGAAACCTTGGAAGCTTAAGTATCTCGGTGTCGGCAATGAATCATGGGGGTGTGGTGGAAATTTCACGCCAGAAGACTACGCTTCAGAATACCGTCGTTACCAGACATATTGCCGCGACATCAGCGGCAACAAACTATATAAGATTGCTTCAGGCGCAAGCGATTACGACTACAACTGGACGGATGTCCTTATGAAGAAGGCTAAAAACCATATGAAAGGCCTTTCCCTCCATTATTATACAGTGAAAGGTTGGAACGGCAGTAAGGGATCCGCTACTCAGTTTGACAATGACGACTATTACTGGACTCTTGGCAAATGTCTTGAGATTGAGCCGGTCATCATGAAGCATGACTCGATTATGAGCAAGTATGATCCTAAGAAGAATGTTGCTCTTCTTGTGGATGAGTGGGGTACATGGTGGGATGAGGAACCCGGTACGGTCCCCGGCCATCTTTATCAGCAGAACACAATGCGCGACGCTATGGTTGCGGCTCTCAGCCTCAATGTATTCAACCGTCACACCGACCGCGTGAAGATGGCGAATATTGCTCAGATTGCCAATGTGCTCCAGTCGATGGTGCTTACAAAAGGCGACAAGATGGTGCTTACTCCCACTTACCATGTCTTCAAGATGTATGCTCCTCACCAGAATGCTACTTTCATTCCTCTTGAGGTGGAGACTACGGTACGCGACGTTCGCGATGGTCGCAAGGTGCCTACTGTGAATGCCACCGCTTCTCAGAAAGACGGCAAGGTGAATGTGACGCTGACCAACATTGACCTTAAGGAGAAGGCCGAGGTAACTATCCCGTTCTCAAAACTCGGCAAGAACGCAGTGTCAGGTGAAATCCTCACTTCCGCTACTCCCAACGACTACAATGACTTCGACAATCCCGACAAAGTGAAGACCGCTCCTTTCAAAGGATACAAGATTACAAAAGACGGCCTTCAGGTGACTCTTCCTCCGATGTCGGTCGTAGCCCTCAGCATCGCCCAATAACAAAACATGCGTAGGGACGCACGAACCGTGCGTCCCTACCATTTACTTGTTCCAGTCGGCGAAGGAGAAGGTGGATTCTACTTTATCCTCAATTTCATCCGGCAGCTCGGAGAAAAAGTCAAAGCCTGTGATCATCTCTACCTCATCTATGCTCGTGGCGTAATCCTGCATATTTCCCGGGCATTTCATATGCGGGTATACGAATGCGATGCCTCGGGGCTCTTCTATATATGGTGCAAGAAGTATTTTGAAGAAAGCGTCAGGAACTCGAATTTGGGATTTTTCGATATATCTGTCTCCGTCTGTATATATTGGCCCTGCAATGATCAAGACTGCGGAGTCGCGTTTAGCCCACTCACGCTCTTTCTTTTCAAGGTCTTCCCATGCTCCAGCGTTTAGGTCATGGATTTGAGGACACATATTAGCCATCACGAAACAATCTATCATTGCCTTTTCGCTCCATCGCTGATCCGCCGCAGGACACATATGTCCTCGCTCATAGCCGGAGGTTGAATAGTAATATTCAGTCTTCAGTGGGCATCCCTCGAGATCGGTGTCTTGCCAAAAGTTATCTTTGCGTGGCCATTCTGTGCTGACTTCCGTGCCGAGTAGTTCCCATGCCACATAGTTGGGTGTCCGGTTGTCCTTGTTGAAGGAGAGTGTAAATCCTGTATACTCCTTGATTTGCGAGGTTAGTCCCTGTGGAATTGTTACTTTCTCTAATCCGTCGTAGTGACCCGGTGTGGCCGGAACGGGCTCCTCCGGGGTGGGTATGTCAGGAGTTGGCAGTTCCGGCATCTTCGGTTCGTCTTTTCCTGTATTGCAGGCATAGAATGCCGGCATGACCAATGCTAAAGCGAAAGCAGCCGCGAATGAATGCTGTAATTTGTTGTGAAATGTTCCGAAAAGTTTCATTGTCAAATGTATTAGTGTAATTTAAACGTATAAAACCTCGGAAGTATTGTCTCCGAGGTTTTATAAGTTGTCACTTGAATAACTTTGGCAAATAATTATGCATTATGCATTAATTTAAGATTTGCGTTTCTTCCAGAGTGCGGTCATGTCCTCAAGGGTCTTACCCTTGGTCTCGGGAACGAGCTTGGCTACGAACCATGCCGCGATGATACAGATGACACCGTACATCGCATACGCGAAGAAATGACCGAAACGCTGACCCATGTCGCCCATGCTCATGTTGTAGATAGGCACGAACGTGCTGGAGACGATGAAGTTGAATATCCATTGGAACGCAACCGCGATGGCTGTGGCCTGTGAGCGTATTGTGTTCGGGAAAATTTCCGAGATAAGCACCCAGCAGATAGGTCCCCATGAGAACATGAAGGAAGCGGAATACACCATGATGCTAACCACCGGGAATATAGCCGGAAGAGTGGTGACGTTGGAGAGTGCCACGCCGAGCGCACCGAGAGCCATACCGATTGATCCCCAGATAAGCAGAGGCTTACGGCCAAGTTTCTCCACAGTGAAGACAGCCACGAGTGTGAACGCGATATTGACTATACCCATGATTACGGTCTGTACCATCGGATTGCCCATATTCATCGATTCGAAAATTCGCGGAGCGTAATAGAGCACGGCATTGATGCCGACAGCCTGCTGGAATACGGAAAGCATGACGCCGATGAAGACTACCATGATGCCGAAAGAGAAAAGCTTCTCGCTTTTCACTGACACCGTATTCTTGATGTCCTGTAGGATTTCCTCTGCTTTCGCTTTGCCGTTGATCTTGGTCAGTACCTTGAGCGACTGCGCGTCCCGTCCGGTCATGGCGAGATAGCGCGGAGACTCGGGGACGAAGCATACAAGCAGAGTGAAGAGTCCGGCTACAAAACCTTCGGAGCCGAACATGTAGCGCCATCCTGTCTGGATGGTCCACTCGTCGGAAGAAGAGCTTACCTGATATACCGTCTCGCCTATCTTCTCTATGATGGGCTGAGTGTGCTCTCCGAGAATGAGGAAGTTGACGAAGTATACGACAAGCTGGCCGAAGATGATGGCGAACTGGTTCCAGGATACAAGTGTGCCGCGCAGGTTGGAGGGAGCGACCTCTGCGATATACATCGGGCAGATCGCCGATGCGAGTCCAACTCCGAAACCTCCTATGATGCGGTAGATGTTGAATGTAATCAGCAGATGAAACGACGGCTGTCCGTATTCATGGATAAGAAATTCCGGATAGTACGAGCCGAGCGCGGAGACGAAGAAGAATACTCCGGCGATGAAAAGAGCCGCTTTGCGGCCCCAGCGTGTGGCGATAAATCCGGATACTGCCGCACCGATGATGCAGCCTAATAGGGCACTGGAAGACGTGATGCCGTGGATAGTGTCTGTATAGACGAAGTCCTTTGCTCCGAGGAAAAAGGCTTGAAGTCCCTTTTCGGCTCCGGATATGACGGCCGTGTCATATCCGAAGAGCAGACCGCCGAGTACCGCTACGAGTACTATCCCGAAGAGGTAGGTTTTACTGCCTTGATTGTTGTTTCCGTTCATGGTGTTTATAGTTGTTAAGTTGTTGATCTTTGTTTTGTTAACTTGTTATATTGTCGCTTTGTTAAGTTGAGCTGTTGTAAGACTCTAAATGCTTAAAACTCAATGTTTATTACTCAATGTTCAATACTTACTGTTCAATACTTACTTAATATAGGTCTCTGGTAGCCGGTCCGTCATCCCAGCGGTGGTCTTTGGGGAACGGTTTGCCTCCCCATGCCTTCTGGTTGGTTGTCGGAAGAGGCGCGTCTGTCCAGAACGGATGCGATGCCGGCAGTCCGAGTGGCAGGAAAGCGAGAGATGTCATGTAGAGGCTTCCGTTGTTGGTATACCAGTCGGCTATGTTCGGCTGCCTGCCAGCAAATCCTATCGTGAGGTATCCTCCTTCATTAAAGTTCTCCTTGCCGTCAAACATCGAGTGCATTACTGAGGTGAGCGCGTTGCGAACCTGTCCGTCTGTGAGTCCTGCCGGCAGTTTCTCATACCAAGCCATGAGTGCGAGCGGCTGCATTGTCGCCATCCTGTAAGGTATTGACCGCCCGAAAACTGGGAATGTTCCTTCCGGCGACACCATCCTTTCAAGAACGATGCTGTATTTCTGGGCGCGTTTCAAAGCCCTGTCGTAATATTTCGGATAGTGGATACGGGTGTGTCTGTTGGCGTCCTTCATGTTCTGGAGAGTCTCGAGATACATGGGATGGAACACATAGCTGCTGTAGTAGTCGTAGGCGAAGTCCGGGCCATCAGCATACCATCCGTCTCCGGCATACCATTCCTCCATCTTCCTGATGGCAGAGTTCACGCGATAGTCGTCATGGTCTCCTCCTGCCTTGGCCATGAAGCTTTCAAGGATGGATGAGAAAAGAAGCCAGTTGGTGTAGGGTGGGTCTATCTTGCGTATGTTTTTGAAGTTTTCAAGATATCTCTCCTTAGTCTTCTCATCCAAGGGCTTCCAGAGCGCATCGTAGGCGCGTATGAAGCTCTCCGCTATGTATGCGGCGTCTACCATTATCTGTCCTTCCCCTTGCCAGAGCAGACAGTCGGGTGAGTTGGGATCCACCGCGTTTGCATAGCTCTTCAATGCCATTTCGCGTAGTTCCTTCCTCATTTTCCCTTCCTCTGTGTCATCGTCCGGGAGTGCAAGCCATGGAGCGATTCCGGCCATAAGCCTTCCGAATGTCTCCATGTAGGTCACTTTCTTGTTTCTTCCGTCCCAGTTGGGGCTTACTTCCACTATCATGTCCTCCTGCAGTTTGCCGTCAGCCATTTTGCTGAGCACAGGATATGCTATCTGATATGCGAGGTCGGTCCAGTATTTACGGTCCGGATTGCTGTCTTTCTCAAGATGTTTGGCGTATTCGCAGGCTGCCAATAGGAATGCTCCCGTGCCGAAGTCGGAAGTGGAGTTCTTGTCTACCACTTGTCCGGGGATGGCCTTTTCACCGATTGGCTGTACGTACCCTACGCGTCCGTCTTTCTGCAGTGCGGTCTCGCTTAGATACTTCCATCCTTTCAAAGCCGCATCGAGATATTTCTGGTCGGTAAGAAGTCCGTTGTTGATTCCCCATAGCAGACCGTAGGTGAAGAAAGCCGTTCCGCTTGTCTCCGGACCGGGAGCATGGGCCTCATCGAGCATGGAGCGGCTCCAGTATCCTCCGGGTTGCTGGGAGGATACGACTGCGTCCGCGAGCTCATGGTAGCGTCTCTCGAAGATATCGCGGTGCTTATAGTCTTTAGGAAGGTCTTTTAGCACTTTCGCGAGCCCTGCGAGCACCCATCCGTCACCGCGCGCCCAGAAATCTTTCTTGCCGTTGGCGCTTTCATGCTTGGGATAGACATATTTGGCGTCCCTGTAGTAGAGATGCTCGTCGTTGTCATACATTATACTGTCGGCATAGAGGAAATAGTCGTAAAGTTTGTCAAGATATTTTTGATTGCCTGTGATGTTATACATCTTGGTCATCACCGGCATGACCATATAGAGTCCGTCGGCCCACCACCAGTAATCGTTCTGAGGCGTCGACATCTGATGTTCCATTACTTCCTTGGCTCGTCTTATGCGTCTGTCGTCTGGAAGCAGGTTATACAGGTCAGCGTATGTCTGGAAGCATATCTGCCAGTCTCCGAAAAGCACATGGTCAGGCGACTCGCCGTAGTTTGCGTATTTCCACTTGCTGCGGTCGTTGCCTTTTGCTCCTTTCCATTCGTTGTGTTCGGCCCAGTCTTCTGAATACTTCAGCCAGTCCGGATTTCCGGTTAGCTTATAGGCCTCCATGTTGCCCGTATGGTAAGCGGCAACGTGCCAGAATGGAGTGGCCTGGGCCGGATGCTCCTTCTGCCATTTGTTGTTGACCTTGGTTATGATATCCCTTACTTTCTGAGCTTCCTTTGTGGTCTTGTCGGAGGCAAAGGAGGGAGAGAAAACGGCTGCGAGAAGCAGGAGGACGACGGTGAGTCTGATACGGTTCATGATCTTAAGGTAGTTGGAGAAAACAAATGTTTTCGCAAAGTTAATAATTTTTCCCAAAACCACCAAGATAAAATTCATCCCCACTTCTATCTCCGTTATTTCTTTCTTCTGACTTCGCTCTCATCTCCAAAAAGATATGACGGGGAATAACCGCCCAGATCGATTACGATTTTCTCGAATACAATCCCCGGATCAAGAGGCTGTATCTCCAGGAAAGTCTCCCCTGTCTTTCCTGTTTTTAGCTGGACGCTTTTCTCTACTACTCTCCTCGCTACTGTGGGATAGAAGACAGAATAGATGTTCTGTGGTTCCTCGTTGAGGTTGGAGTTGAAATTGACTACCACCGGCTCAGCTCCATCCAAACCTACGGTATATCTGTGTCCATCTTTACGGTCGAAAGCGAGTGTCGATTTGGTGATTACATGTACGATGACGCTGTCGGTTGCCTCCGGAATAGTGACGGCATATTTCAAAGATGCTCCGGCCGGATTTTCAGTGTAAGGACGTACTGCAACTCCGCTTAGAGTCCGACCCATGTAGGGGAGAACTTCCCATTTAGCTCCACTGTTTGCATCCGTTGTCGTGTTGAAATGCTCCGCTTCCATTACAATAGCTCCTTCAGCCGGCGCGAACACATAGCCTCCGGCAGTGGCGTCCTGAGTGTAGAGTGTGAATGTTTCCGGCAATGTATCGGCCGGGAAAGCATCGTTCCAGCTTGTATAGCCGATATGCTTCTGTGTCATCATGCCGTCCCATTTGCCTCCGGCTATATCTTTGTTGTAGAAGTTCATAAGTTCCGCGTCGCGGTCGAAGCAGCGTTTTACTTCCTCGGCCCGGTAATTTGCCTCCGGCAGTCCTTTGGCGTAAGCGTCATGGTTCATCGCCTGAGCGTAATACATCTGGTAAAGGTTGCTCATCAGCTGCAGCGGGAAAAGTAGGAGTTCGTTGTATGCGTCCCGGTTTTCTTCCGGCAATGTGAGGAATTGACGCAATGCCTCGGCCTCAAGACGCATATAGTCGTCGGCCACCTGTTTCCATTCCCCTGAGTGCAGGTTGTATGTATTGCGGTCGAGCATCTCGGGTGTGACACGTCCGTTGTATTTGCAGAGAATATTGAATATTCTCGTGGCTTCCTTGGCCTGGTCGGGTCCGAGCTGCTGCTCGAAGAAGCGCAGTGTATGGCCGAGCAGATTGCCGGAGGTAAACTGCTTGGGATTCCATGCCATGTCAAGGAAAAGTGTGATTGGATATTCCATAGGTTTGAGGTCGCCTACGTTGAGGATCCACAGCTTGTCCACTCCATAGTCGTAGGTGAGCTCGAGCTGTTCCCACATGTTCTGGATCGGAGTGCAGTTAAGGAGCTTGCTGTTTCGCGGCGCCCCCACATAGTCAACGTGGTAGTACATTCCCCAACCTCCCGGATGCTTTCGTTCTTCTGCGTTGGGCAGTCGTCTTACGTTGCCCCAGTTGTCGTCGCAGAGAAGATATATGACGTCGTCAGGTGCACGAAGTCCGGCGTCGTAATAGTCAAGCACCTCTTTATATAAGGCCCATACCTGAGGGGTCTCCTTTGCTTTCTTTCCGGTTTCCTTTGCTATGATCTTACGCTGGTTGTCTATTACTTTTTTAAGAAGTGCCACATCCGCCTCCGCGCTCATGGCCTCGTCGCCGTCGCCGCGCATGCCTATCGTCACTATGTCTTCTGTGTCTTTCATACGCTGTATCCCTTCAGTGAAGAAACGGTCTATGGTCTCCTGATTTGTGGCATAGTTCCATGTTCCGTTCTCTTTGCGCTTACGTGCCCATTCCTGATGGTTGCGCGCCATTGGCTCATGATGTGAGGTGCCCATTATTATTCCCATCTCGTCGGCGGTCTTCATATTTTCCGGATCATCTGCGTAGAACGCCCAAGACCACATGGCTGGCCACATGAAGTTGCCTCTGAGTCGGAGCAGAAGTTCAAACACGCGGGCATAAAATCTGTGGTCGCCGTAGTTGGTGCCGTAGGTGTTCTTCACCCATCCGGTGAGGCAGGGGGCCTCGTCGTTAAGGAATATACCTCTGTATTTCACTGCCGGCTCTCCTGCAGTATATAGTCCGGGTGCGAGATAAAGGTTCTTATGTTTTGCCGGCGCTACGTCCGCCCAGTCATACCAGGGCGAGACTCCTATCTGTTCTGATAGCTCGTAGATGCCGTAGATGGTCCCTCTCCTGTCGCTTCCGGCTATTACCAGAGCCTCATCTACTCCGGGATAAGGATTGCTTACTGTGGTCATTAAGTATTTCTCGTATTTCCCCTTCAAGTCGGCCTCGTTTAGCTTTTTATTTTTGAAGAGTTCCTTGATGAGCGGGCTTTTTATGGAAGCGGCTACTATAAGTCGCTTCGGAAGTCCCTTTTCTTTTGATGTCAATATGGATGCTTCTGTGCCACAGATCTTTCCGAAATCTATCGACAGGTTGTTGACAGCTATGCTGATTCCCTTGAGGTCTTCGGAATCGGAGAGGATGGCCGTTGGATTGGATTCTTCTATCAGAGGGAAGTAGCCGGCGGCAGGACTGTCTGATGTTATGCCCGGATTGTCAAGGGCCGATGCAGACTGTATTGCCAGAAAGAATGTTGAGACGATTGATAATCGTTTGATCAGTGTTTTTATTTTCATGATGGTATTATGATCTGTTATTTTTTTGTGTCATGGGTTAGCGCAATAAAGTCATTTCTATCCCTGTATTGCTTCTGCAAAATTACAAAAATAAATCGGATTGTAATGCGCGATTTGTAATTTTCATTTTTGCTTTTGTCTCCAAAAGATTAGAATTTGTAAAAAAGATTTGACTTTGGATTGTGTGTGTTTCCCGTTTTTTTTGTATATTTGCCAATTGATAACCTACATCATGAGTTTTTAACCTTAGATCAAAAGAACTGTAAGATATCTGCATGCGACGTATATTACTGTCACTCATTATATTTTTATCGCTTTGGGCGACGTTTCCATCGTTCGGAGGCGGTTTTACACGCACGGGCCGTCTTTTCAGCGATCCCGTCGTGATGGCCGGAGACTACACCGGCTTCTGTCAGGATAAGGACGGATATATCTGGATAGCATCCAATCGCGGACTTTTCCGTTTTGACGGCAACAGCTATGACATTTACCGGCACGACGACGCTGTGGAGGGTTCTCTGTCCGACACCAGGGTTCTGGGTGTCATGTGCGATTCGAAGGGCAGGGTTTGGGTAGCTACGGCCAATGGCCTTAACCTTTATTATCCGGATAGCGACACCTTTGGGGTAGTCAGGCTTCCCAACAATCAGGAGTTTTTCGGATATGTGATCGCGATGGGGGAGCAGCATGACGGTACTTTGACTTTCGTGGTGTCCGGAGTCGGTCTTTATGTTGTCGACGAGACTTCCGACGCTCCTGTGGCGGTGATGTATCCTGCCGGCCCGGCTGCCAAGGATTTCAATTCCATCGCATGTTGCCGCAACGGAAAGATTTATCTCGGTTCGCATGACGGCACAGTATACTGCATGGCCTCCAACGGTAGGATTACTTCGCAAAAGGTCACCGATGGTTCATATATCCGTACTCTCGCTCTTGAGGAAGATGACAATGTGCTTGTTAGTACCCTAAACAATATATATCGTGTGGATAGCCGTTCGGGTGAGTTCTCCAGACTTTCTGTCGATCAGACGCTGTCCATTACGAATATTTCCAATTCAGTAGGTGGGCGTGTGTATGTCGCCACTTCAGGTCAGGGACTATGGGAGGTGACCGCGAAATCCGATAAGGTCAGCAAGTATGAAGATCTATACTGCGCATTCCTGAACATCGACAATGCCAAGATTGGAGCCGCATATAGCACTCCCGACGGTGACCTTTGGTTGGGATGCGATTATAAAGGTATTGTCCTGTTTCCCGGCCGCCATATTCCTTTTCGCTACAGAAAGCTGTCAGACTCATTTCCTGATTTCGGCGGTGGCCTTGGCGCGTTGAATGAATGGAATGGAAATTCTCTTGTAGCCCTTGACAAGGGGCGTTTGGTTCTGTTCGGACAAGGAGGACGGCTTCTCATGTCTACCTCGATACCCGGTGCTAATTCCATTACACATATAGAATTGATTGAAGGCGATAAGGCCCTTGTCAGTGTCGCTGACGACGGCATATGGGAATTGTCGCTTCCTTCCGGAGCGGTCAGGAAAATTCTTGATGTTCCGGGTAAATATACCTCGATCGTAACGACTCCCGGCAAGGAAGGCGAACTTTTTATTGGTGTTAACGGTCTCGGTCTGCTTCGATACAACTTGAGGAGCGGCGCTCAGGACTGGATTCCTTACGATCCGGACAGCGGACGTCTGACTAATCCCTATATCACATGCCTCAATCACACTTCCGACGGAAAGGTCTGGATTGGACTTTACAGCGGTATAGCCTGCTACGACCTTAAGGCCGACAGCTTGCTGGAAATCGACCAGCAACCTTTTCTTAAGGGGGTCACTTCGGCAATTGTCCCGTGTCTCACCGACAATTCCGTATGGGTGGGTACCAGCCACGGCCTTATACATCTTGATCCTGTTAAGGGTATCGTGAAGAAGTATACTACAGCCGATGGCTTGAGCGATAATGACATACGAAGTATATCGCGCGATCATAACGGAGGGAAATGGATTGGTACGATGCACGGTCTGTCGTATCTTACTCCCGACAACTCAAAGATACTTTCCTATTATGGCGGCAACGGCCTTGTAGAGACTACTTTCAATCAGGTAAGGTATTCCCCCTCGAGAAAAGGCATTTATCTCGGAAGTGACCTTGGCATCACGGCTTTCATGCCTGATTCCGTGCCGGCTCCGGGCTTTGACCGGGAGGTCAAGGTGTCGGCTATGTATCTTAATGGCCAGCGTCTTCTACCGAATATGAAGAACGGTTGCCACGTTATGATTTCAGGTAGCCCGATGAGTCCGGAGGCACTTCATCTTCCTTATAAGGACAATGCTTTGACCTTGCGTCTGTCTACTATGGATTTCCGCGATGCGTCCAATATACGCTATAAATGGCGTCTTGACAGAAACGACGATTGGATCGTGACCGCTCCGGGTGTCAACATGCTGTATCTTCCGCATCTTGATCCGGGAAAATACGACCTCGAGATATGTGCGGTGGAAAACAATGTGGAGTCTCCTGTGACCGCCATTCGACTGCATGTATCTCTCCCATGGTATTGGTCGGGTCTTGCGAAGTTTATCTACCTTATTCTAATACTGGCGTTTATCGTTGTGACCTATATGCTTGTCAAAAAGCGTCGTATGGAGAAGATCAACGAGGATAAGATCAAGTTCTTCACAGATGTCTCTCATGATATCCGCTCTCCGATGACCCTTATCCTCAGCCCTCTCGAATCGCTACTTAAAGAGGATCATGGTCCTGATGTCAATTCGAAGTTAAACGTCATGCACCGCAATGTGCAGCGGGTCATGAGCCTGATGAATCAGCTTCTTGACATCCGAAAGCTCGACAAGGGCAAGATGCGTCTTTCCTGTAGGAAGACAGATGTAGTGTCATTTGTCAGGGAGCTTGTAGAGCTTTTCCGTCAGCAGGCCGAAGACAAAAACCAGAAACTCTCATTCACTCAGGGAAGCGATCCCGGCAGGATATGGCTCGACCGTGATAATTTCGACAAGATAATGGTCAACCTTATATCTAACGCGATCAAGTATACGCCTGAAGGGGGGGCAATTGATGTGGCAGTGGATGCTGTCGACGACGAGAAGCTTGGTGCGTGTATGCGTGTAAGTGTGACCGACACTGGAATCGGACTCGATGCGAAGGCCATGGCGCGATTGTTCGAGCCTTTCTATCGCGATCGAGAAAGCCATACGCCGGCCACTATGGGATTCGGTATCGGTCTTGATCTGTGCCGACGGCTTGTGGAGCTTCATCATGGATCCATCTCGGCTGTGAATCGCGAGGATGACGTGAAGGGTAGCGTCTTTACTGTCCTGATTCCGTTGGATGAGCGTCGGTACGCTGAAGGCGAGCTGTTTGAGAGTGAGGTCGAGGAAGTCTCGGGCGGACAGCATCTTATGCTGTCGGGCGCGTCCCCTGCAGGGGACCTGCCGTCAAAGGCTACACCTTTGACGGCAGGCCGTAAGATCCTAATCGTCGATGATGATGCGGAGCTGCGCGGATACGTAGCGGGTCTTTTAGGCAAGTATTATAAGGTGAAGGAAGCTTCCGACGGCACTGCGGCTTTGAAGGTGATCGCTGACTGGTGTCCGGATATAGTAGTGAGTGATGTGGTGATGCCAGGTATGGACGGCTTGACGCTTCTGAGGCGCCTCAAGTCAAATGCCGAGACCAATCATATCCCTGTGGTGCTTCTCAGTTCCAAGACGGCGGTGGCCGACCGTATGGCCGGCTGGGACAAGGGTGCTGACGCATATCTCGGAAAACCCTTTAACACTGACGAACTTGAGGCGCTTGTGGACACGCTGATTGAAAACCGCCTTCGTATGAAGGGGAAATTCTCCGGTGCACAGGAGACCGAAGGAAGGATCGACGCTCCTGAGATGAAGGGCAACGACGAGGTGCTTCTTGACAGGATCATGAAGGAAATCAACGCGCATATCGACGATCCTGAACTCAATGTCGAGCGTCTGGCCTCGGAAGTCGGGGTGAGCCGAGCGCATCTCCATAGAAAGATGAAAGACCTTATAGGTATGACTCCGAGCGACTATATCCGGAATATCCGCCTCAAGAGGGCATGTGAATTGCTTAAGCGCCATGATATAGAGGTGACACAGGTGGCATATAAGATCGGCTTCACGTCGCAGCCTCATTTTTCATCTCATTTCAAGCGTTATACAGGCTTTTCTCCTTCTGAATACAGGGCCAAATGTCTGTCGGGCACGGATCCTGATGTATCCGTTTGAAATGATTTTTCAGGAGTCTTTACAGATTTATATCCATAAGATTCAAATTTGAATGAGCATGTATCATTGAGAAATGTACTGTTGACATAGATATATGGTGCGTTGAGGATTTATTAGTAATTTTGCAACCGTAAAGCTAACCCAATCTTGACAATGTCATCCATATGAATCATCCCATGCATTTTCATAGTTATGGCGAGGCTTAAGTCCATCAAGGGCACCACCTCGCTTTTTTTCGTATGTATGCTGAGAGGTAGATTCGTAGACATTGCAGATCCTTAACGAGAAAGCAAATGATTGATATATTAATAGGTTAATTTGATTTATAATAGGTAGGTTTATGTACGCTCTGCCACTATCTTACAAATGAACTTATTATCTGCAAAGATTGTGAACAGGCAATATGAAAAAGACACACATTAGTAAAGATTGATTATAGGTTTAGTTATTAGGTAGTGGTTGTGGGCTGATATGCGTGATGCATGTCAGCCGCAGCCCTTTTATAGGGGTAGGTCATTTAGTCCGCCGCATCCATGGATGTGAATCACCAAGCCTCGCTCTACTGAGGTATTCTGACCATCGTCGAAGATGGTTTTTTGAGCGATGTTTCTTTATCTGGCCACTGTAAGGGATGTCTGAAAACGTACACTTATTAATATATTGATAATCAGTAAGTAATAATGTTGTTGTTACGGATTGTTACGAAAATGAGACGTTGTTTTTTGTGCCTGCGACAAATAGTGACGTAATGGAAATACATTCCCGCGCGCGTTTGGGGTAAGTTGATTAAATTTGCATTCGCTTAAAATCACGACAACTTGACAACTTGAAAAAATATGGCAAAACTAACCAACATCGCAATCGCCTTGGGTTGCCTCGCGCTTCTGCCCGGTTGCTCATCAAGGAAGGCCGGAATCGCTCCTCAGAGTTCAGTGGCGATATTCGACTCCTTCAGCTACGAAGGCGATGACAATTTCTACAAGGATAACCCGCTTCCCGACGAAAGCGCATACTATAATCCGGTACTTGCCGGATGGTATTCCGATCCGTCGCTCTGCACCAACGGCAAGGGCGATTATTTCCTTGTGACATCCACCTTCACTTTCTTCCCCGGTGTGCCGATTTTCCATAGCCGCGACCTTGTCAACTGGGAGCAGATCGGCCATGTGCTGACCCGGGAGTCTCAACTCGTCAATATGGAGAAGCAGCACGTGAGCGGAGGTATCTTTGCTCCTGATATCGCTTATAATCCGGCCAACGAGACTTACTATATGGTGACCACAAATGTTGGAGCCGGAAACTTTTTTGTCAAGACTAAGGATCCTTTTGGAGAATGGAGCGATCCCATTATGCTTCCCGAAGTGGCAGGTATAGATCCGGCCTTCTTCTTTGATGAGGACGGAAAGGCCTATATCGTCAACAACGATGATGCACCCGATGGCAAACCTGAATATGATGGCCACCGTACGGTACGCGTCGTGGAGTTTGATACCGCTACCGACAAATGCGTCGGCGAACGCCGTATAGTGGTCAACAAAGGCTGTCGCCCGGAGGAGAAACCTATCTGGTGCGAAGGTCCGCATATATATAAGGAAGGGGGCAACTACTACCTGATGACAGCCGAGGGAGGCACAAGTGTCGGCCACAGCGAGGTCATCTACAAAGGTCCGACTCCTTTCGGGCCCTTCACTCCTTGGGATGCCAACCCCATCCTTACTCAGCGTACGCTTGATTCCTCTCGCGAGAATCCTGTGACCTGCGCCGGACATGCCGACATGGTCAAGACTCCTGAAGGTGACTGGTGGGGTGTCTTCCTTGCCTGCCGTCCTGTAGAAGGCGATAAGGAAAACCTCGGCCGCGAGACATTCCTTCTCCCCGTCAACTGGACTTCCGACGGCTGGCCACGCTTTGTGGAGAACGGTGATGTCGTTCCCTTGATGGGTAGCAAGCAGAACGTGAAGCGTGCCGAGAAAGTCACTTTCGGTAATTACGCTCGACGCGACGAGTTTAACGATTCAACTCTCGACAACGACTGGATGACACTTCGTGGAACAGCGTCTGATTATTATTCACTCACTCAGAATCCGGGACATCTCACCGTAAAATGCGCTGACGTGAAGTCAAGCGAGAAGGCTGTGCTTCCTTATGTATGCCGTCGTCTCTGCCATCACAATTTCAACTGCAGCACGCACATGACGTTCGTTCCGGAATCTGATTCGCAGCTTGCCGGAATGCTTCTCCTTAAAGATGAGACCCATCAGTATCTTCTTGCCCGCACCAAGAGCGGCGATACACATAAGCTCGAGGTCCGCAAGATAGCCGAAGATGGCTCCCATACGATTGCGGAGATTCCCGTCGATGCCAGCCTCTCAGCCATAGACTTCAGGATCTCCGGCAACGGCCTCAAGTACAGATTCCATTATTCCACCGATGGAGGTAAGAAATGGGAACTCCTCGCGGATGACGTCGATGCAGGCTACACCTCTACGGCTGAGGCCGGAGGATTCACCGGAACCGTTGTAGGACTCTACGCCTCCAACGCAGAGAATATCGATTGAGATTTTTTTCCATTATACTTTAATATTTAATAGCAATGAAAAATGTAAAGAAACCATTTCGTTACATTGCGCTGCTGATGGTCATGCTTCTGTCAGGGTCGTTCTCGGCCTGGGCGGACATAGTCAAAGGCAACGTGGTCGATGAGTCGGGCGATCCCCTCATCGGCGTGACAGTGCGAGTAGACGGTACCTCCATTGGTACGGCTACCGACATTGATGGCAATTACTCCATCAATGTTCCTAACATCAAGAAGGACCACCTTCTCTTCGGTTATGTCGGCATGGCAGACCAGAAGATCGCGGTCAATGGCCGTAAGGTCGTTGACGTGACTATGAAGGAAGACGCCGAGCTTCTCGACGAAGTCGTGGTGGTCGGCTACGGTCAGCAGAAGAAGGCCTCTGTGGTAGGTGCTATCACACAGACCACCGGCGAGGTCCTCGAGCGTGCCGCAGGTGTGCACGACATCAGTGCCGCACTTACCGGTAACCTCCCCGGCGTCGTTACAGTGCAGTCTTCAGGTATGCCTGGCGACGAATCTGCAAAGATCACCATCCGTGGCGCCTCTTCCTGGAACAACAGCGACCCTCTTGTTCTTGTCGATGGTATCGAGCGCGACATGAACAGCGTTGACGTGAGCTCCGTGAAGTCTATATCTGTCCTTAAGGACGCATCCGCTACCGCCGTCTACGGTGTGAAGGGTGCAAACGGTGTGATCCTCATCACTACCAAGCGTGGTCAGGAAGGTCGCGCTAAGATTGATGTAGGTTTCACCGCCACTATGAAGACCATCTCGAAGCTTCCCGATAAGATGGATTCTTACGACGCCCTTCTCTGGAGAAACAAGGCCGTCATGCACGAACTTCCCATCATGGGTTCATCCTGGGCGTATATGACTCCTCTTGCTGTGGCTGAAAAATACCGCAATCCCGCCAATCTTGAGGAAGCTGAACGTTATCCCAACGTAAACTGGAAAGACTACCTCTTCAAAGATCACGCGATGTCATACAATGGCAACGTCTCCATCAGCGGTGGTACGAAGTTCGTACGCTACTTCGCGGTCATCGACTTCGTAAGCGAGGGTGACATGTTCAAGAATATCGACAACGGTCGCGGTTATAAGACAGGCTTCGGCTACAACCGTATCAACGCCCGCTCCAACCTCGACTTCTCACTCACCCCGACTACAACCCTTAAGGTGAACCTCGCCGGATCTACAGGCCAGAAGCGTTCTACATGGCCTAACGACGGTCAGTCGTTTGACCAGGGCAACTGGAACAACCAGCAGGTTTGGGCCGGTGTCTACAACATCGCTCCCGACGTATTCATTCCTATCTATTCCGACGGTTCTTTCGGTTATTATCCCGCGTTCAAGTCGCAGGTTGCCAACTCAGCCGAGCAGCTCGCCATGGGTGGAGCATTCAAGACTACTGATACCGCCATCACAACAGACTTCGTCCTCAACCAGGACCTCAAGTTCATCACGCCCGGTCTTAACCTTATGGGTATGATCTCCTGGGACAACCGCTTCCGTGAATCCGGACGTGGTATCAACGACCTTTTCAACGGTCCTCAGCACAAATGGATCGATCCAGAGACCGGCATGGTTCAGACGGAGACCAACTACGACAAGATCACCATGTTCGACTACATGCCCGGCAACAAGTGGAACACTCAGGGCGGTAGCGTACAGGACTGGAACACTGTCCGCAACATGAACTATCAGGTGCAGCTCAACTGGGCACGTGAATTCGGCAAGAACAACATCGGTGCGACGGCTGTCTGGACCCGTCAGGAAATCGCTACAGGCTCCATGATTCCTATCCGTCGTGAGGACTGGGTATTCCGTGCTACCTACAACTTCGACGACCGTTACTTCTTCGAATACAACGGTGCCTACAACGGTTCTGAGAAATTCGGCAAAGGCTTCCGTTTCGGTTTCTTCAATTCAGGAGCTATCGGATGGCGTCCTTCAGAGGAGAAGTTCTGGAAGGCTGCCGGACTCGACAACTGGTGGCAGGAACTTAAGATACGTGCTTCCTACGGTGAGATCGGTGACGACTCTGGTGCTCGCTTCCTCTATATGGACCAGTGGGCTTACGGTGGCAACACAAAGATGGTGACCACCGGCTACGGCGGTACCGGAACTCCCGGTGTATATGACGACGGCTCCATCTACTCATATTATCGCCAGAGCGCGCTCGGCAACCCCGACGCTCACTGGGAGAAAGTAAGGAAGATGAACCTCGGTATCGACTTCTCATTCCTCAACGGCATGTTTGCCGGTACAGTCGAGCTCTTCAAGGACAAGCGTGACGACATCCTCATCGCAGGCGGCGACCGAGCAATGCCCTCTTACTTCGGTCAGACACCTCCGACTGCCAACCTCGGTAAGGCTACCGTTTCCGGTTACGAGTTCGAGCTCCGCTTCAACAAGCAGATCGGCCGCGACATGCGTGTATGGGCTAATCTCAACATGACACATGCTGCCAACAAGATTGAATTCCGCGACGACCCCGAGCTCAAGCCCGACTATCAGAAGCAGGCCGGTTTCGCCATCGGCCAGACCCATGCCCACATCAGCGGCGGCTTCCTCAACTCACTCGACGAACTTTACGGCGCACCGTCGCACGACGTCAACAACGAGAGCCGTCTTCCCGGCGACTACTATATCGTAGACTTCAACGGCGACGGCAAGGTGGATGTGGAGGACTCCGCACCCTACGGATACACCGGAACTCCCCAGAACACCTACAACGCGACTATCGGCTACGAATGGAAAGGCTTCAGTTGCTTCGTTCAATTCTATGGAGTAACAAATGTTACTCGTGACGTCGGCCTTACTTCTTTCTCACACAATACCGACAATGTCTACAATCTCGGAGCATGGTGGAACGGATACGACCTTGACGGCGACGTTCTTCTTCCCCGCTGGTACAGCCAGTCAAGCGCATACAGCAACGGCACTCAGTATCTCTACGACGGCTCTTACGTTCGTCTGAAGAACGTCGAGGTAGCTTATACATGGACCGGCGGCTGGATCAAGAAGCTCGGCATGAACAACCTTAAGGTCTACCTCAACGGCAACAACCTATGGCTTTGGTCTCGTATGCCTGATGACCGCGAGTCTAACTTCGCAGGCTCAGCCGGTTCCGGCGCTTATCCTACCATGCGTCGCTTCAACTTAGGTATTAAGTTCAACTTCTAAAATTTCAACTATCCAATCATGAACAGATATATAAAGTTTCTTGGAGCCATCGCGTTGGGAATGACGCTGACAGCCGGAATGACTTCATGCGAGGATTACCTCGACAAGGAGCCGGACTCGAACGTCTCTTCCGACACTCCCTTCAAGAATTTCACGAATATGCAGGGTTACGTTGAGGAGATCTACAACTGTATACCTGACAAGGCTAAAGCTTACTGGACCACTTCCTGGAACCTCGGCGACGACGAGGTCATGAACCCGCAGGCTGAGTCTGAGCGCGTCATACAGACTCAGATCGACCTCGGCAACTACTATGCCTGGCAGAACAACAACCAGTTCTGGTTTGCCGCTAAGAAAGGTGATCTTGATCCTACATCCAACAATCCGTTCAATCACCGTCTTGCCGGACATGCATGGTATTGCATCGCCAAGGCAAACAAAGGCATCCAGGAGATCGAAAACTACTTTACAGGTACCACTGAAGAGAAGAATCTCATCCTCGGTCAGCTTTATTTCTTCCGCGCATGGTGGCATTTCGAGATGATGGAATATCTTGGAGGCCTTCCGTATATAGATCAGGTATTCTCAGCTTCGGAGACTCCACGTCTGGAGCGTCTGTCCTATGTGGAATGTGCCGATAGGGCAGCCGAAGACTTCCAGAAGGCAGCCGACCTCCTCCCCGTCAACTGGGACAATACTACTGCAGGAAAGAACACTCTTGGTAAAAACGAACTGCGCATCAACAAGATCACGGCTCTCGCTTATCTCGGTAAGAACTATCTTTGGGCAGCGAGTCCGCTTATGCAGCACGGAGCGCAGCTCGGTGGCGCGCAGACCTACAACTACAGTCAGGAATACGCACGCAAAGCTGCCGATGCACTTGGAGAGATCATCGCTCTTGTCGAGGCCGGCCAGACACAGTATGAGTTCGCTTCATTCGACTATGAGAATATCTACGATCATAAGAAGGCTGCAGGCGTTGATTATAGCTACAGTGAGCTCTTCTTTACTTCCGGCAGAAGCTGGGAGCAGCCGGGCGGTAAGGAGGCTCTTCTCCGCGGTCCTTCCGCAGGTTGGTCATTCACCCGCTACAATTTCACACGTACATTCGGCCCCAACCAGCTTTGCGCTCAGGACAACCACATCCATCAGCCGACTGCCAATTACGTGAAGAATTACGGTATGGCCAACGGTCTTCCTCTCGATGACCCCGAGTCCGGATGGGATCCCAAGCATCCCTTCAAGGACCGTGATCCTCGTTTCTATCATGATATCGTTTTCGACGGTGTGAAGTACATCAACAACGAGCCTGAGGGTCCTGACAAGGCTATGAAATATGCAGGCCTCGCCACAGGAGGCTCGATGCGCGCTGTTCCCAACGCAAGCCGTTCGGGCTATTTCTACCAGAAGCTCGTGCCCCATACCTGCCAGAAGTATGACTCCGGATCGGCCGACGACTATGGTCCGAACCCGCACAGCTACATCCCATACATGCGTCTTGCCGACGTCTATCTGATGTACGCCGAAGCAGCCGCCGTACTAGGAGGTCCTCAGGGCAAGTCGGGCAAATGCTCCCTTTCGGCAGCCGACGCCATCAACAGGCTCCGTGACCGTGTAGGCGCGGGCCATGTGGCCGAGAAGTTCACCGGCAATGCATTCATGGATGAGGTGCGCCGCGAACGTGCCGTAGAGCTCGCTTTCGAAGGTTTCCGTTTCAACGACCTGCAGCGCTGGCTACTCCTCACCGAGCCTAAATACTGCGTGAAGACTTCTCAGGAATTCATCCGCGTTGATGGACCAAAAGATCCTGTTACCGAAGATGAATTAAAGAATATTGGTCCTGACTATTATTCTTATTATGCTGAAAACGATCCTGCTGAGGCTGAAGTGGCTGAATTCCATGAGGAGGTAATCCTTACCCGTAACTTCGATACGAAGCACTACTGGTTCCCGCTTCTCCGTGAAGACACTTACATCTACTCCGGTTTTGAACAGAACCCGGGATGGTAATGGAGTATAAACTAACCTTACTGTAAGAAAACTTATGACAACAAAATTCAATAAGATCCTCCCGATGTTCACTGTAGCGGCTCTCTGTGCCTCAACGGCTGCTGCTGCCGGCGACGAGGCTGCGGATTCTGTGGCTGGATATCAGGTACACCTTCCTTTCCGCACTGTCAACAGCGGCGACATGCTCGGCGGCGCCGAGGTGCTCGACCTGGAGAAGCTCATGGAGGTCAACTATATCAATGACATCAACAACGGTACCATCTCAGGTTATGTTTCCGGTTTCAACGGTAACTCCCTATGGGGTATGGACGCCGACAACGATCAGGGCTTCCTCGTGCTGATAGACGGTGTGGCCCGTGACATGAACAACATCATCTCGACCGAGGTGAAGGATATCACTTTCATCAAGGGGGCTGCAGCTACCGTTCTTTACGGTGCCCGTGCAGCCAAAGGTGTCATCTACATCACCACTAAGCGTGGTGAGAATGCCCCACTGAGCGTCACCGCCCGCGTCAACACCGGATGGCATGTAGCTAAGTCAACTCCGGAATACGTAGGTTCGGCTGAATATATGGCCCTCTACAACCAGGCCCTCGTCAACGACGGACAGGCTCCCCGCTATACCGATGAGGATATCTACAACTTCGCGAGCGGTGCCAATCCCTATCGCTATCCCAACCTCAACATGTATTCAGGAGAATACCTGAAGAAGGCCTACAACCGTACGGATGCTTCCGTGCAGATCCAGGGTGGCAACGAGCGCGCTCGCTACTATACCAACATCAACTACTTCCGTCAGGGCGACTATCTGAAGGTAGGAGAGGCAAAGCATAACTTTACCGACCGGTTCAGCGTCCGCGGTAACATTGACGTCGATATCACCGACTTCATCAGCGCATACGTCAATGCAAGCGCCACTTTCTATGGCGCCCGCAGTGCGAAAGGCAACTATTGGGAGCAAGCCGCGTCTCTTCGTCCTAACCGTTTTACTCCCTTTATCCCCGTGAGTCTGGTCAATCCGGGAGCTACTAACTCTCTGGACCTAATCGGTACTACCACCAATATTTTCAACGGTTGTTTCCTTGGCGGTACTCAGATCGACAAGACTAACATCTTCGCCGACTATATGGCTGCCGGCTACAATAAGTTCACAAGCCGCCAGTTCCAGTTTGACACCGGCGTGAACGTCGACCTCGGCATGGTGACAAAGGGTCTTACCTTCAATACTAAGTTTGCCGTTGACTACGCTACTTCCTACACTACAAGCTACAACAATTCCTACGCTGTCTTCATTCCCGAGTGGAGCCAGTTCAACGGTTTCGAGGAAATCACCTCCGTGGCTATCGAAGGTAAGGACGAGCACTCCGGCGTGCAGAACATCGGTGGCTCCTCAAGCCGTCAGACCATGTACTGGTCAGGCCAGTTCGATTACACCCGCACCTTCAATGACGTTCACAATTTCCATGCACTCGCGGTTGCTGCCGGTTGGCAGCGTACCCTTTCAGGTACCTATCACCGTACATCGAGCGCCAACATCGGCTTCGAGGCTGATTACAACTATGACCGCCGCTACTATGTGGATCTCGCTGTCACCGGCGTTCACTCCTCCAAGCTGGCTCCCGGACATCGTCAGGCATGGTCTCCCTCGGCTACTATCGGTTGGCGTCTGACTGGTGAGGAATTCCTTCAGGACAATACCGCCATCAATGAGTTGATGCTCTCGGCTTCCGGTGCTATTCTCCATCAGGACATCGACATCGCAGACTATTTCATGTACACTGCCAACTATACCAATGGTGGCTGGTACAGCTGGGCGGTCGGTGGTTATCCTGCTGCTTATCCGAAGCGCGGCGACAACACTGACCTTACATTTATCAAGCGTAAGGAATTCACTGTAGGTCTCCGTGGTGAACTCGCCAACCGCATGATTGATTTCAATGCGATGTACTTCCTCTACAAGAATGAAGGACTTGTCAGCAACCAATCTACCAAGTTCCCGACCTACTTCTCCACATATTATCCTGAGGCTTCTTTCGTTCCTTATGTGAATATGAACGATAACAAGCGCACAGGTTTTGACTTCGCTGTCAACTTTAAGAAGGATTTCGGCGAGTTTGGGCTCAAGGTTGGTGTGACAGGTACATATTATGATACGAAGGCTACTAAGCTTGACGAAATCTATGAGAACGACTACCAGTATCGTCAGGGTCATATCGTCGACGGTATCTGGGGCTACAAATGTCTCGGTTTCTTCCAGACTGACGCTGAGGCTGCCTCCGTGGATCAGTCCGCTCTCGGAAGCTCAGTACTCAAGGCAGGCGACCTCAAGTATGCCGACCTCAACGGTGACGGTAAGGTTGACCAGAACGACCAGACTTTCCTCGGTAAGGGCGGTTGGTATGGCTCTCCTTTCTTTATGGGTGTCAATCTTCAGCTTTCATGGAAGGGATTCACGCTCTTCGTGCACGGCCTCGGTAACTTCGGCGGTCACGGCACTCTCAACGGCAACAAGTATTATCAGATGTATGGCGAGAACAAGTATTCCGCTATGGCCCGCGAATGCTGGACTCCGGAGACTGCCGCTACCGCGACCCTTCCCCGTCTGACCGCTACCAACGGCGCCAACAACTATGTGACCTCTGACTTCTGGATGTACGACACTGACCGTTTCGACATCGACAAGATCCAGCTGACCTACGACTTCCCGAAGTCGCTTATCAACGGTCCTGTTGTGAAGGGTCTCCAGATCTATGTCAGCGGCGACGACCTCGTGACATTTGGTAAGAACCGCAAGATCCTTGAGATGAATGTGGGCTCTGCTCCTCAGTCTCGCTTCTACAACATCGGTGCTCAAGTAACTTTCTAACAACCTGACAAAATGAAAAATATAGTAAAATATTTCGCTGCGGCTTCGATCGTATTCGGACTTGCTTCCTGCGACGACCTCTTCGATCCTGCTATCGAAAACGTCAAGGATCCCGATTCGATGTATACCGAGCCGAACTATGCTGATGCGGTTCTGGGCAGCGCTTATATCCTTATGCCCTATCCCGGCAGCTCGGAAAACGATGTCGCTACCGACGACGCTGTTTCCAATCAGCTCAACAACGATTATCTTAAGATTGCAGGTGGTGCATGGAATTCACAGACCGGCGTGTCTGTCAACAACTGGCGCGACCGCAATGCATCCATCCAGTACTGCAACCTCTTCCTCGAGCGTGTTGACAACATCGTTTTCTCCACTACTCCCGAGATCAACGAGCTCTTTCAGGATCGTCTGAAAGGCGAGGCCTACGGTCTCCGCGCGCTCAATATGCTGTATCTGCTTCAGAACTATGCCGGAAAGAGCGCATCCGGTGAGCTTCTTGGTGTGCCCATCTGGACATCTGCTTGGAGCGCTACGAGCGATCTCAACGTTCCCCGTAATACGTTTCAGGAGTGCATGGCTCAGCTTCTCGACGATATCGACAAGGCTATTGAGCTCCTTCCTCTCGACTTCAAGGATGTCAGCGATGCAGAAGTGCCTGCCAAGTATAAGTCAAAGGGCGTGAATGCAGCTGTCTACAACCGTGTCAACGGTGCCACCACAGCTCTCCGTCTTTCCGGACGTATCGCAGAGGCTATAGGATCTCAGGCGGCTCTTCTCGCAGCCAGCCCCGCTTTCTCCGACCAGTCAGGTGTTGACTGGGCAGAGGCTGCCAACCGTGCCGGCGACGTGCTGAAGCGCATCGGTGGTGTGGCTGGAATGCCTCAGAAGGGACATCTCTGGTATACCGCCGAGGAAATCGGAAACAGTGTTACCGCTTCTGTCAACCATCCTGAGGTCATATGGCGTGATGGAGCTGAGGAAAAATGCGACCGTGAGGCTGACAACTTCCCGCCTACACTCTATGGAAAGGGTCGTATCAATCCTACCCAGAACCTTGTGGACGCATTCCCGATGGCAAACGGATATCCTATCTCTGATCCGCGCTCCGGCTACAGCGCAAATGATCCTTATGCCGGTCGCGACCCGCGCCTTGATGCATATGTTGTTCTAAACGGTAGCACACTTGGAGTTAACAACTCTGTGATCCATACCGGTACCGACGCCGGCAACAACGACGGTATCAATAAGGAGACCGAATACTCCACACGTACCGGCTACTACATGCGCAAGCTCCTCCGCAGCGACGTAAATCCTAACGGTACAAACGAGGTTAAGAAGTATCACTACACTACCCGTATCCGTTTCACCGAAATCTTCCTCGCCTATGCAGAGGCTGCTAATGAGGCTTGGGGTCCGACAAATGGAGGCAGCTACGGTTTCTCTGCCTACGATGTCATCAAGGCAATCCGTAAGCGCGCCATGGGCGATGCTATAGGTGATGATCCCTATCTTGAGTCCGTAAAGGGCAACAAGGACGAGATGCGTAAGCTGATCCGCAATGAGCGTCGCCTTGAGCTCTGTTTCGAGAACAAGCGCTTCTGGGACCTTCGTCGCTGGAATTCAAACGTAAGCGAGCTTAATGCTACCGCTCAGGGTATGGAGATCACCGGCACTTCCTACAGGAAGATCGACGTTGAACCCCGCAACTATAAGGAATACATGATTTATGGTCCTCTCCCGTATAGCGACGTGCTGAAGTTCAGCGCTCTCGAGCAGAATGCGGGTTGGTAATACTTAAAACTTAACTGAAACGACATGACTAATTTTAAGAATGGCCTTATCGGGGGCTTAGGCATCCTCCTCTCGCTCTCCGTGGCTTCATGTAAGAACGGCAACAACGAGTTCCCCGACTTTGACGGAGGTATTACGGCTTACTTCGCCAATCAGTACCCCGTTACTGTTGTGGTGCTTGGAGAATATCCCGACGGAGATAATTCCGATAATATAGAGCATAAGATCAATATCTATGCCACTCAGGGTGGTGCCTACGATCCCAAGGACCTCAAGATAGACGTAGTGGTCGACAACAGCCTTGTCTCAAATCTCTACTTCCCTGACGGTTCTCCTGTCAAGGCAATGCCTGAAAGCTATTATACGCTCGAGAGCAATACTCTGACTCTCAGTAAAAAGCACAAGGATGAAAAGAAGCCGCTCTTCGGCACTAAAGTGCTTCTGACAGACGCCTTCTTCAATGATCCTGCTTCCGTAAAGGAGACCTACGTAATCCCGGTGAAGATGGTGAAGGCTATCGGCGCTGACAGGATCCTTTCAGGTACACCCGCTTTTCCTGATTCAAACCCCGCTCTCACAGACGCTTCCGCTTGGGACGTGCAGCCGCAGGATTTCACTCTCTATTGCGTGAAGTATGTCAATCCCTGGGCCGCAAGCTATCTCCGTCGCGGTGTAGACCAGGTAACTGACGCTGTTGCCGGCAGCAGCACGAATGTCCGTCACGAGCAGCATATCGAAAAGAACGAGGTTGTCTATCTGACTACTGAATCTATGAACGAGGTTATGTTCCCTCTTTCCACCATCGTTCCCGACGGAGAGTCTGTGAAGACACTCACTTGCAACATGATCCTCAAGTTCAACGGCGATGACTGCACCATCTCCACCAACACTGAAGGCATGACTGCTTCCGGTAGCGGTAAGTTCGTGAAGCGAGGCGACAAGAACTTCTGGGGCGATTCCAAAGAACACGATGTACTTTACCTTGACTATCAGGTGAACTTCGGTCCTCGTCAGTTCAATACCAAGGATACTCTGGTGGTACGTTCCCGTGAGATTGCTCCGGTATTCGATTTCAAACCTGTATATAAAAACTGATCATCACCATGAAATTTAATAAATATTATCTCGGACTCACCCTCCTGCCGATGCTTGCAAGCTGTGCCGATTATCTCGACACAAACAACTACATCGTGGAGAAACCCGCTTCCATAGCGGAGTTCGAGTACCTCAACGACTATAAGCCTCTTAAGGAATATATCGACCGCAGCGCTCATCCCGGTTTCACTCTCGGAACCGGGGTGGGAGTTGACGACTACCTCAAGCAGGGAAGCGTCTATCTGCTGACCAACTCCAACTTCGACATGATGACCGCCGGCAACGCCATGAAGTACGCTTCCTGCGTAGCCGACGACGGCACCATGAACTTCGGTAAGGTAATGGACTTCGTTGATGCCGCAAAGGCAGCCAACATGCAGATCTACGGCCATACGCTTTGCTGGCATGCCCAGCAGAACACGAAATGGCTTAATTCGCTTATTGCTGACAAGGAGATAGAAATGGATCCTGATGCAATGAACGAAGTGGTGGATTTCGAACTGGACTTCTCTTCAATGAACGAGTATACATTCTGGCATCAGCCGGAAGCAGGTCCGGCTGAATTCTCAATCGAAGACGGATGCCTGAAGATCGTCAACCCGGAGGCAGTCAATTTCTGGGAGGTGCAGTACTTCACTTTCGATAACGTGACGCTTGAAAAGGGTAAGGAATATCAGCTTACAGTCGAGTTGAAGGCTACAGCCGAAGGAGCTGTTCAAGGTAATGTCGGAGGTTGGAGTGACAACGCAAATATCCGCATTCCTTATACCACTGATTGGGAGAAAAAGACCATTACCTTCACTTCCGCTACAGACGATATCACACATGGCCTTTTCCAGACTGGTGACCTTGTAGGTACAATCTGGTATAAGTCTATAAAAATCACACATCAGGAAGCTCCTGTATCTGAGATTACAGTCTGGGACACCCGCGACTGTCTGCAGGTAATCACCGATGATATGAAGGAGGCTGCATGGGACAGCCAGTTCTGGCTTGTATTCGACGGTGTCACATTCAATGCAGGTGACAAGTGGGAAGTTTCTATGGAAGTACGTGCGAATGAACCTGCAAGTATCGGTACTCAGGTGCACAAGAGTGCCGGTGATTATCTGCATTGGTCAGCTATTGGCAATGTCCCCTTCACAAAATCCTGGACAACTTTCACTGCTTCCGGAGATTGTACAGCAGAATGGGCCGGAGGTTATTCAATTGCCTTCAATCTTAATGACTATGCTAAGGCAAACGAATATTACTTCGATAATATCAGCTTTAAGCTGAATGGTCAGGAACTTGTTAAGAACTCAGCGTGTGATCAAGGTGGTTCGACTGAATGTTATGTATCCAAGGAATGTAGGAAAGACCTTATGCCAACTCGAATAGTCGACGGATGCTTCACTGTAATCAAGAGCAATATGCAGCCTCTTACTCCCGATGAGAAGAAAGAGGTGCTCACAGCCGAGATGGAACGATGGGTGAAGGGCATGATGGATGCTACCGGAGGCTACGTGAAGGCATGGGATGTAGTCAACGAGGCTATCTCGGGAGGCCCGTGGGGTCAGCGTTATGATCTGCAGCACGCCGGCGACAATCCTAATGATTTCTTCTGGCAGGATTATCTCGGTGATGACTTCGTACGTGTTCCCGTGAAGTTCGCTCGTCAGTATTTCGCTGAAAACGGCGGCAATCCCGATGAACTCAAGCTCTTCGTCAATGACTACAACCTCGAGAGCGACTGGGACGACAACCAGAAGCTCAAGAGCCTCATCGACTGGATCAAGCAGTGGGAAAGCGACGGCGAGACTGTCATCGACGGTATCGGCTCACAGATGCACATCAGCTACTACATGAATCCCCAGACCCAGAAGAGCAAGGAAGACCACATCGTCAAGATGCTCGAACTTATGGCGGCTTCCGGAAAGCTCTGTCGAATCACTGAGCTTGACATGGGTCTTGTAGATGAAAACGGCAACTCCGTCAAGTCTGAGGATGTCACTGTGGAGCAGCATAAGCTTATGGGCGAGCATTACAAGTGGATCGTCAAGAAGTATTTCGAGATTATTCCGCAGGCTCAGCAGTTCGGTATCTGCCAGTGGTGCCAGACAGATGCTCCTGAAAGCTCCGGCTGGCGTGGTGGAGAACCCGTCGGCCTCTGGAACCTCAACCTGCAGCGCAAGCCTGCTTACGGCGGCATGGCTGACGGTCTTGAAGGCAAATAATAAAGTATGATAACTCCGTTCCGGAATCCATTCATCCGGATTCCGGAACGGCTATTTACATTACATTTCATAAACCCAAAATCATTAATTCTTTCTATGAAGAAAATTTTACTTTTCGCAGCAGCTGGAATGCTCGCTGCTTCTGCTTCCGCAGCTACGGTAGTAGACAAGGAATACAATTTCCAGGGACTGACCGGCCTTCCCGGTTGGGCACCGGAAGAGGCGGCAGCTAAGATGACCTGTACGGCTGAAGGCCTCGTTGTCAACAATCCCGAAGCTACCCCTAATTTCTGGGATCTTCAGTTCCAGATCGGTGGCGGCCTGGAAATCGTAGACGGCGTGGAATACACCGTGACAGCTGTCCTGAAAGCTAATGCCGCAGGCAATATTCATCTTGCATTCGGCGATTGGAGCAACAAACCATTCCAATCTGATTTCGTGGTGACGGCTGCTTCTTCCGATTGGCAGACCCTTTCTTTTAAAGCCACTGCCAACGGTGATATGGCGGATGCATTCGGTCTCATGCAATCGGGTAACTTCGTAGGTGAATATGTTTTAAAAACTATTACTGTGTCTCATGAAGACAAAGGCGAAACTCCGTCTGATCCTAAAGAGGAGAAAGTGCTTCTGTCGATGTATCCCGGCGATGCTTCTCTTGGTGGCTGGGGTGATGGCTTCTCAGGTGAGGGCGTGACTGAAGACGGACGTGAGGCATACAAGGTTTCTCATCCTGCAAAAAGCACTAATTCCTGGGATGCTCAGTATGCCTTTGATTACGAGTTCGAGGCAGGCACGACCTATTATCTTACCTTTGACGTGAAGGGCGACGAAGGTACTATCACATCGGGACTCCAGCAGACCAACGGATACAAAGGTTGCGGCAACTTCACTAATTTCAAGGTAACTAATGATTGGGAGACTGTGACTATCAAATGCACTGCACAGACTTCAGAGAATGGCGATGCAAACCGCTATGTAGCTAACGTAGGTGACTATGTAGGCACACTCTATATCTCCAACCTTAAGCTTTATGTATTGGTTGATGGAGGATCTGCTGTTGAGTCTATCGCTCCTGTGAAGGCTCTCGAAGGTGTCTACAACCTTCAGGGTGTCAAGGTAGCCAACTCTTTCGACGAGGTAGTGGCCCCCGGCCTCTACATCTGCAACGGCAAGAAAGTAGTTCGCTAAAATCAGTAAATCATAAATATGATAGCTCCGGAGATCCGTCCGGGTCTCCGGAGCATACTTTAATTTTACAGCACATATTGGTAGGGACGCACGGCTCGTGCGTCCGCGTGCTGACAATTCAAACGACAACCAACCCCATTTCCGACAGAAATAATGAAAAGATTCATTTTCTCCATATTCGCTTTTGCTGCCTCGGCATCCATGTGGTCAGCTACACCTGCCTCCACCAACATCCCGCAGGTGGAATATCCCTGCGTCGGAGCTGACTCCCGCGCCACTTTCAAAATCAGTGCTCCCGAAGCCAAGGATGTCAAGGTCGATATTTGCGGCAAGAAGTATGACATGGTGAAGGATGAGAGCGGTCAGTGGTCAGCTACTACCGACCCGCTTGTAGAAGGTTTTCATTATTATTTCCTTATTGTCGACGGCGTATCGGTGATCGACCCTGCGTCCGAGACATTCTACGGCTGCGGCAAGGAGGCTTCCGGCATCGAGATCCCGGAAAGTCCTGAGGCTGCGGCCTATTATTCATTCAATAAAGACGTTCCCCACGGACAGGTGAGGGAATGTAAGTATTATTCTGACACGGAGGGACGCCAGCGTCGCTGTTTCGTCTATACTCCTGCGGAATACGAGACAAATCCGGATGCAAAATATCCGGTGCTATACCTGCAGCACGGTATGGGCGAAAACGAGACCGGATGGTCGAAACAGGGTATGATGGCGAATATTCTCGATAATGCCATAGCATCCGGAAAGGCAGTGCCTATGATTGTCGTTATGGACAATGGCAACTGCGACTATATCTTCGGTGCAAAGAAAGGAGAGGACATGGCTGCCTTTGGGGCAGGATTCACTCCGGTCTTGCTCAACGATCTTATACCTTACATAGAAAATACATTCCGAGTGAAAACCGACCGTGAGAACCGCGCTATGGCGGGCCTTTCATGGGGCGGTAAGGAAACATTCGATATAACTCTCGCAAACCTCGACAAATTCTCGCATATAGGAAGTTTCTCCGGTGCGCTCTTCTTCCTTCAGGGTGGTCTGGAAAATGCCTATGGCGGCGTTTTCAAGAATCCAAAGGCTTTCAACGACAAAGTTAAGGTGCTTTTCCTCAGCATGGGCTCTGAAGAGAACTTCGGTGCTCCGGCCATATGCAAGGCTCTCACCGATGCCGGCGTCAATAACGTCTACTACGAATCGCCAGGCACCCACCATGAATGGCTCACCTGGCGTCGCTCCCTCAATGAATTCATCCCCCTCCTCTTCAAATAATTGGAAATTGACATTAATTCATGATATATCATGATTCAACATGATACATCATGATAAATCATGAATCCTTCAACAACATCAAAAATGAGAAAATCATTCTTCCTTTTTATTATTGCAGTCCTTTTCGCCCTCCCCGCGCTGGCATGGCCCGGAATGCCCATGCCGAAACTACATGTGGAAGGCCGCTGGCTGATGGACGAGGATGGCAATAAGGTCAACCTTCACGGCTTCGGCCAGACGTATAGCCCGTGGTTCAACGAGATGAACTCAAAATGGAACAACTATAACGTCAGCGAATGTCTTAAATACAACAAGGATATCCTTGACGGTGTGTTGGACCGTGCCGGATGGAAGATGACCTACATCCGCATGCATATGGATCCGTACTGGTCCAACAAACCCGGTGTGCATACTACAGGTGAAAACGATATTTCTGCGTTCAGTATGGACCGATTCAAGAAATACCTTGATGAGGTATTCATTCCAATGGCAGAGTACGCAATATCCAAAGGTCTTTATGTAGTCATGCGTCCGCCGGGTGTATGCCCCGAGAAGATTGAGGTGGGTGGTCAATACCATAACTACCTGAAAAATGTCTGGGGGTATGTGGCTTCTCAGAAACGTCTCACCGACAATCCCTATGTCATGTTTGAACTGGCCAACGAACCGGTCCAGATCAAAGGCACGGATGGAGTGTATGGTGCCGGATCCGATGCCTGCAACAAGGCTCTCACTCAGTTCTTTCAGGAAATTGTGAATCTGATGCGTGAGGAAGGCTGCCAAAACATACTGTGGGTACCCGGAACAGCATATCAGTCGCAATATGCAGGATTCGCCAAATATCCGGTAAAAGGAGATAACATAGGATATGCCGTTCATGTATATCCGGGATGGTATGGAAGCGACGCCATAGAGCCGAGCCATGAGCTCGGTGGTAGCTATGGCGGTGGTTACGACTCTTTTGCCGCAGGCTGGAAAAACCAGATAGAGCCTTGTGCCGCCATTGCTCCCATGCTCGTCACTGAGATGGACTGGATGCCCTCGAAATATCAGGCTTCATGGGGAAAGAGTATCACCGGTAAGATGCTCGGCTCCGGTTTTGGCGCAAACTTCAAGTTGCTTGCCGACCGCACGGGAAATATCGGATGGATGCTCTTCACCGGCCCTGAGTTGCTCGCTAAGTATAACGGCAGGGCCGCTGTCAACGGAAACTATACAATGTATAACGATCCTGACGCCTGCATGTGGCCGACTTATCATTGGTTTGAGGAATATGCAGGAATGTCGCTTCCTGAAGTAAGGAATGTAGACCTCTTTTTCTCTCCGAGAGGTATTGACTCGTCGGAAGAGACGGTAATTCTTACAGGAAGCTCCAAGGGAGCTGCCCTTATCGCAGACAGAGGTATAGGCGTGGATTTCAATATCGGTGGTGACATCGATGTCAGCATTGAGGATCCGCGGATCATGAAATGGGAAAACAATTCGTTCACAGCCGTACGTCCCGGTGAGACTACCTGCGAGATCAGCTATACTCTCGACGGAAAGAAACAGACCAAGTCAATGAAGTTTATTTCCACGCCGTTCCCTCTGCTCAACGGATATTTCAATCCCTCCATCTGGGAGACGGGCACGTTCGATGAGAAGACCGGTGAGATTTCTACCGGACAGTATGGCTTCGCGGGTTGGACCTATGGCAGCGGTCTCAATCTTTCCGAATACGACTATCTCATCTGCGAGGTTGAGAATCCCGGAGGTGGGCTATCTTTACGCCTCTTCGACACCAACAACTACTGGTCGGATCCTGCGATGTATGATTTCGGCAGCAGATCGAGGATTGTAGTCGACCTGAAGAAGATGAAATCCAACAACAGCAAAGTCGCTGTCGATCCATCTCATCTATATATAATCGGCTTCTGGACATTGGGTGGACATAAATTCAAGGTAAAGAAGATATTCCCCTCCAACGATCCGAATGCCACAGCGGTAGAAGCTATCTCTTCATCCGACAACACTTGCGTGGATGTCTATAACCTCCAGGGCGTTAAGGTTCGCGGCAATGTCCCGGCAGCCGAAGCCACTTTGGGCCTTCCCTCCGGCATCTACATAATCAACGGTAAGAAAATCCTCATTGGCGCACTATAGCGTCATAGTGAATGGGACGGCGGTTTCTAACCGCCGAGACCCTTCTAAATGATGCTTAAAGTTCTATAGGTAACGTTCACCTCGAAGAGGCGATTTGTGATAATGACATTTATACTAAAACTATGAAACTTATAAAGAAACTCCTCTGTTCGGCAGCCGCCATAGCTTCGACGATATCGATGCTCGCCGCCCCTGACCCCAACTTTCACATATACCTCTGCCTTGGACAGTCCAATATGGAGGGCAATGCTCAGATTGAGCCCCTTGACCGTCAGAACGTCCCCGAGCGTTTTCAGATGATGGCCTGTGTCGACTTCAACAATCCCAAGCGTACGCAGGGAGAGTGGTATGTCGCGGCTCCACCTCTCGTGCGTGAATACACCGGTCTGACTCCGATGGACTATTTCGGGCGCACTATGGTTGACAACCTTCCGGAAGACGTCAGGGTAGGTGTGGTGGCCGTGGCTATCGGCGGTTGCAAGATTGAGCATCTTGACAAGAATTTCGACTCCAAGACTCTCGCAGGGGAGGCTGACTGGTTTAAGAACTTCATGGCTTCCTACGACAATGCTCCATACGACCGTCTTGTGCAATGTGCCAAGAAGGCGCAGAACGACGGCGTGATCAAGGGCATTCTCCTACATCAGGGTGAATCCAACACCGGCGACCCTCAGTGGTGGAATAAAGTGCATAAGGTATACGACGATCTGCTCTCCGACCTCGGTCTTGAGGCTAATTCGATCCCTCTGTTTGCCGGTGAGGTGGTCACTTCCGAACAGGGGGGTGTCTGCGGCTCGATGAATGCCATCATCAGCAACGTCCCCAAAGACTTCCCGATGGCGCATGCCGTTTCGGCCGCAAATCTTCCCCAGAAGGGCGACGGCCTTCACTTCACGGCTCATGGTTATCGTGTGCTTGGATGCAGGTATGCGACCGAGATGCTCGCCACTATGGGTATCACCGACCCAAAAGTTGCGTATTCTGAGGAAATTCCCTTTGTTCCTACTCCGCAGCCGGCGGAAGGAGACTTTGTCTTCGACTTCAAATACTTTGACCCGACGATCTTCGCCGACGGTACTTTCGATCCGGCTACAGGTGTTTTCAAGGGTGGCCAGTGGGGTTTCGGAGGTTGGGAATACACCAAGCCTATCGATCTTTCCGGCTATAAGTATCTCGTAGCCGAACTCAACGATGACGATAAGGACCATGTGGAGTTCCGTGTCTTCGACACTGCAAGCTATTGGGAGATTCCTTACTCTTCGGCATTCAACGGAGGCAAACTCATTGTGGCCGAGCTGAACGGCATGATGAAGAACCTTCCTACCGGAATAGAACCTCTCAACACGGCTAACGTACACAGGGTAGGTTTCTGGTGCCACGGCCAGAATCCGACCTACATCAAGCAGGTATTCGCAACTAATAATAACCCTTATGAGACAGGCGTCAAGACTATGGCTGACCGGGCTGACGACAATGCTGTCTACGACATGACCGGTGTTAAGGTTGCCGAAAATCTTTTGAGCGCCAACCTCTATCCAGGCATATACCTCTCAGGAGGACGTAAGATTGCCATAAAGTAGCGACGCGTGGCGTTACGATTGGTTTCGCGTAGCTCATGGGCAGGTGGTTTCCTAACCGCCTTATGCCGCCAGATAGTAACTAAAACGATAGCATTTGTAACCATGTGTGTGATGGTTCGACTATAATGATTATCTTTGCATGTCCGAAAAAACTAACCCAATGAAAAGACAATTATTCTTACCTCTGATAGCAGTCGCTGCGCTCCCGTTGGTGGCTGCCTCCTACGATGTGAAAAGTCCCGACGGTAAGACTGTGGTGACCGTCTCCGACGATGGATTGATGCCGACCTACTCAGTGAAGTACAACGGTTCTGATTTCCTCCTTGACTCTCCCCTTGGCCTACGTACCAACATCGGCGACTTCACATCCGGACTCAATATCGGCAAGGTTAATCCTGCTAAGCGCACGGATTCATACTCTTTGAAGAATATCAAGACGAGCAAGGTCGACTATGAGGCCAATACCTGCGACTTCACTTTCTGCCGCGAAGACGGCACTCCTGTCTTCGATCTGCAGATGGAAGTCTCTGACAATAACATCGCCTTCCGCTATAATATGCTCCCGCAGAAAGAGACTCTCTGCTGTGTGGTTGAAAGCGAGGCTACCGGATTCACTATGCCAGACGGGACTACGACTTTCCTCTGCCCGCAGATGAACCCTATGACCGGTTTTGCCCGCACAGCTCCCAGCTACGAGACGAATTACGACCTTGATGATCAGATGGGCAAGAACGGCTGGGGACACGGCTATGTCTTCCCATGCCTCTTCAAGAACGGAGAGAACGGCTGGACTCTCATATCTGAGACAGGACTTGCAGGAGACTATGTGGCTTCTCATCTCGCCAATAAGGGAGGTAACGAATATGAGATCGCATACGCGATGCCGGAGGAGCAGAACGGATTCGGATCTACAGGTGCTTCAATAGCACTTCCCGGAGGCACTCCATGGAGAACGATTACAGTAGGGGAGACCCTTGCTCCGATTGTCGAGACTACTATACCTTTTGATATGGTTCAACCGCTTTATGAGGCGTCAAAAGATTATGACTACGGAAAAGGAGCTTGGAGCTGGATCATCAAGATGGATCCGAGCTGTAACTTCGACGAGCAGAAGAATTACATTGATTTTGCCGCCGCTATGGGCTGGGAGTCGGTTCTCGTTGACGCTCTCTGGGATTCCCAGATTGGATATGAAGGCATTGAGAAACTCGCGGCCTATGGTAAGGAGAAGGGTGTCGACCTTTATCTTTGGTACAATTCCAATGGCTCGTGGAACGATGCTCCCCAGGGTCCCCGCGGTGTGATGAACGATATCGTGAAGCGTCGCAAGGATATGAAGTGGATGCAGAAAAACGGTATTCGGGGAATAAAGGTAGATTTCTTCGGAGGCGACAAGCAGGAGACCATGCGTCTTTATCATGACATTCTCGCCGATGCCAACGATCATGGTATTCTTGTGATATTCCACGGTTGTACCCTCCCTCGTGGCTGGGACCGCATGTATCCCAACTTCGCCGCTGCGGAGGCAGTGCTTGCAAGCGAAAACCTCCATTTCTCACAGGGCATGTGTGACGCCGAAGCTAAGAACGCGGCCACGCATCCGTTCATCCGCAATGCAGTAGGAAGTATGGACTTCGGAGGAAGCACCCTCAATAAATGGTATAACGCAAAGAACGAACCCGGACGCGGCAGCCAGCGCAAGACCTCCGATGTATTCGCCCTTGCTACGGCGGTACTCTTCCAGAGCCCGGTTCAGCACTTCGCTATGGCTCCCAACAATCTCGAGGACGCTCCCGCATGGGCAGTAGGCTTTATGAAGGAAGTGCCCACCGAGTGGGATGAAGTGAAATTCATCGACGGCTATCCCGGAAGATACATTATCCTCGCCCGCCGCGCAGGTGATGACTGGTATGTTGCCGCCATCAACGCAGAGGAGACTCCTCTTAAAGCAGAGGTTGCGCTCCCCGGATATAACGCAGGTGAGGAAATCGCTATGTACAGCGACGATAAGAACCTCGCTGGCTCCCTCAAGACCGTGAAGGCCGACAAGAAAGGCAAGATAAAACTCAATATCCCCACCAACGGAGCCACCCTCCTCAAATATTGATATTTGATTATAGAGATTCTGGATTAATCCCGATCAATCCCGAAAAATCCGAAAAATAAACTAACGAAAATAACCCATGGAACCCACCAACAACCTCGAATCCAAAGGATTCTACAAGGTCTCGATGCTTAAGTGCATCGGATTCGGTTCGGGCGACCTCGCCCAGAACCTTATCTACCAGACTATCAGCATGTATCTCCTCTTCTTCTATACCAATGTCTACGGCCTTGACCCTGCTGTGGCCGCTGTCATGTTTCTTATCGTCAGGATCATAGATGTGATCTGGGATCCTTTGGTGGGTACTTTCGTCGACAAGCACGAGCCAAAACTCGGCAAATACCGTTCATATCTCGTCTTGGGAGGTATTCCCTTGACCGGTTTTGCCATCCTTTGCTTTTGGAACGGCTTCTCCGGCTCGCTTCTCTACGCCTATATCACTTACGTAGGCCTCTCAATGTGCTACACTCTCGTCAATGTCCCATACGGCGCTCTGAACGCTTCCCTCACACGCGATACTGCCGAGATCACTAAACTGACCTCCGTACGTATGTTCATGGCTAATGTTGGCGGTCTCGCCGTAGGTATGGGTATTCCAATCGTACTTAAGCTTTTCGATCCCACTGAGAGGGAAGACATGTCGACCCACGATTCAGCATGGCTCGCCACAATGACCATTTACGGCCTCGTAGGTCTTGCTCTTCTTTTCTTCTGCTTCTTCCAGTGTAAGGAAAGGGTGGTGATGGACAAGTCTGAGACTGAAAATGTGAAGGTTTCCGATCTCTGGATGGAATTTGTTCACAATCGTCCGCTCCGCGTTCTTGCCTTCTTCTTCATCACCGCCTTCGGCATGATGGCCATCGCCAACTCGGCAGGGGCATACTACGTGAACTATAACATGCAGGGCGGAGCCGGTGAACTCTCCATCTTCATGGGCCTCGGTTCCATACCCGCATTCATATTCATGCCGATGATTCCGGCTATCAAGAAGAAAGTAGGTAAGAAAGGAATGTTCAACATTTTCCTAGTGACAGCCATCGTAGGCATGACCTTGCTCTACATTGTTTCGGTCGTGCCCTTCCTCAAGCATATGTGGCTTGTCTACATTGCGCAGTTCATCAAGTCTACCGGCGTGATAGTAGCCACAGGATATATGTGGGCCCTCGTTCCTGAAGTGATTTCCTATGGTGAATATACTCACGGACGCCGTATCTCCGGTATTGTCAACGCCCTGACCGGTATTTTCTACAAGGCAGGTATGGCGCTCGGTGGAGTTGTGCCGGGTCTTGTGCTTGCTTTCGTCGGCTTCAACAGTGAAGCTGCGCAGCAGACAGTGTTCGCACAGCAGGGTATCCTCTGGCTTGTAGCTGTGATTCCCGCGCTTCTGCTTATTCTTGCGATGTTCATAATCTCCCGCTACGAACTATCCGACGAACGCATCGACGAGATCAACCGCGCCATCGAATCACGCCATTCTCATAATTCATAATGCACGTTGTATAATTTCAACAGACCCGGTATGGACGCACGGCTCGTGCGTCCTCAGGTTCTGACAAAGTATAATCAATTCATGAAAAAACACTTATTCCTCTATCTCTCCATAGCTGCGTTAGCCGCATCATGCTCCTCATCCAAGCAGGAGCAGGCTCCGTCCACGATGAAGGACGCCTTTAAAGACGACTTCCTCATCGGGGCCGCAATCAACGTTCCCCTCCTCATGGGAGAGGATCCGAAAGCGGACTCCATCGTAGCACTCCACTATAACTCCATAGTCCCGGAAAACTGCATGAAAAGCATGGAGATTCATCCGGAGAAAGACCGCTATTTCTGGGACGAGGCGGATGCGTACGTTAAATATGGTCAGGACCACGACATGGCCATAATAGGTCATTGCTTGGTATGGCATGCGCAGCTTTCACCTTGGTTTCCCTATGACGATAACGGTAACTATGTCGATAAGGAAGAGATGAAGGCCCGCATGAAGGATCACATCCAGACGGTCGTAGGCCGCTACAAAGGTAAGATAAAAGGCTGGGATGTGGTCAACGAATGCATAGAGGACGACGGCACATGGCGTCACACACCCTTCTATGACATACTTGGCGAGGAATTCCTTCCGCTCGCTTTTCAATATGCGCATGAGGCTGATCCTGATGCCGAACTATACCTCAACGACTACTCCATGTTTAAGGCACCCAAGCGCGACAAATACGTGGAGATAATCAAGGGTCTGAAGGAAAAAGGCATCCGTATCGACGGCATGGGACTGCAGAGCCATATCGGATATGAGGCTGACGACCCCGACTTCGCCGAGTATCAGAAGACAATCGATGCCCTTTCGGAGACAGGGGTAAAACTGATGATCACAGAACTTGACATATCCGCGCTTCCGTTTGTGATGCAGGGCGCCAATACCGACGCCAACTTCGAGTTGACAGAGGAACTGAATCCCTTCCCTAATGGCCTTTCAGAAGAGAGGGCGGAGGAATGGAATAAAAGAGCCGCCGACGTCATGGCCTTCTATAGGAAAAACGCCGATAAGATCGACCGTGTGACATGGTGGGGAACCCATGACGGTATGTCCTGGCGCAACGACTGGCCCGTAAACGGGCGCACCGACTATCCCCTTCCCTTCGACCGCGACTACAACCTCAAGCCCTTCATGCAATCCATAGTGAATGGAGAGGCGGTTTCCAACCGCCACGAGCAGTCTGAGGGTAACTAAAATATATTGCTATAGACTCATGAAAGCACTGATTCTATCCACCCTGGCTTTAAGCGTCATTGTCTCCTCCTCTGCCGAGAACAGGACCGTAAAAGACCACTTCAAGAACGACTTCCTAATAGGAGCCGCAATCCCCGTCCGCCACGTCAATGGCGAAGACCCTCGGGCTGACTCGATTGTAAGTCTCCACTTCAACTCCGTTGTAGCGGAGAACTGCATGAAAAACGGTGAGATACAGCCCAAGGAAGGAGAATTCTTCTGGGATGACGCCGACAAATTTGTCAAATACGGTGAGGACCGAAATATGGCTATCATCGGACATGCCCTCGTATGGCATTCACAGCTTGCTCCTTGGTTTCCTAAAGATAAGGACGGCAACGACGTGAGTCCGGAAGTTCTCAAACAGCGTATGAAAGACCATATTTATGCTGTCGTAGGTCGCTATAAGGGCCGGATCAAAGGCTGGGATGTGGTCAATGAAGCCATCGAAGATGACGGAAGCTACAGGAAATCTCCCTTCTACCGTATTCTCGGAGAGGAATACATCCCACTTGCTTTCCAGTATGCCCATGAGGCCGATCCCGACGCAGAACTCTATATCAACGACTTCTCGATGTTCAAGCCCGGAAAACGCGAGGCCTATGTCAGAATCGTCAACGATCTGAAGAAACGCGGACTCCGTATCGACGGTATTGGAATGCAGAGTCATATCGGCATGGACTATCCGGAATTTGATGAATACGAGAAGAGTATTGTTGACTTCGCCTCGACAGGTTGCAACGTCATGATTACCGAACTCGACATGTCGGCCCTTCCCACCGTTCAGATGAGTGCCGATATTGGTTCGATCTTCAGGATGTCTCGTGAAGAGCGTATGGAAGCCATGAAGAAATTCAACGTCTATCCCGACGGTCTCCCTGAAGACGTAAGCAAGGAGTGGAACGACAGGATGGCGCAGGTCGTGGCCCTTTACAAGAAACACGCCGACAAGATATCGCGTGTCACATGGTGGGGCACCACCGACGCAATGTCATGGAAAAACGGTTTCCCTATCCCCGGCCGCACCGACTATCCCCTCCTCTTCGACCGCGACTACAACCTCAAGCCCTTCATGCAGACCATAATTGAGAATTGAGAATTATTTAATTGAGAATTGAGAATTGGGAATTGAGAATTATTTAATTGAGAATTGAGAATTGGGAATT
>JAIDSM010000281.1:15960-21404 GCA_029061225.1 Muribaculaceae bacterium | reverse complement strand
GAATTGAGAATTATTTAATTGAGAATTGAGAATTGGGAATTGAGAATTATTTAATTGAGAATTGAGAATTGGGAATTATCCATGCTAAATCATGATAAATCAATCCAAATCATGATAAATCAATCCCCTCAACCCCTTAACTCTTAACCCTTAACTCTTAACTCTTAACCCTTAACTCTTAACTCTTAACCCTTAACCCTTAACCCTTATAAAAAATGCTTCACCCCGAAAAAAGATACCTTTTCCCAGCCGACTTCATGGCAGACCCCAGTGTACACATCTTCAACGGCAAGATATACATCTATCCCTCCCACGATTGGGAGTGCGAGAACGTAGAGAACGACAACGGCGACCAGTACGTCATGAAGGACATGCATGTACTCTCCATCGATGGTGATCCTATGACCGGTAAGGTTACCGACCATGGTAAGGCCCTCGACATCGCAGACATTCCTTGGGCTGGCCGTCAGCTCTGGGACTGCGATTGCGCCGAAAAAGACGGTAAGTATTATCTCTACTTCCCCCTTAAGGATAAGAACGATATCTTCCGTATCGGTGTAGCCATTGCCGACCGACCCGAAGGTCCCTTCATCGCCGAACCCGATCCCATCCGCGGCAGTTATTCCATGGATATCTGCGTGCTCAAGGATGGAGGTGAGTATTATCTCTACTTCGGAGGTCTCTGGGGCGGACAGCTTCAGCGCTACAAAGACAACAAGGCTCTTGAAAGCGCTTACCTTCCCGAAGGTGCTGAGCCTTCACTCCCGAGCCGTTGTGCCCGTCTCAGCAAAGACATGCTCCAGTTTGCCGAGGAACCCCGTCCCATCCAGGTGGTTGACGAAGAGGGAAAGCCGCTACGTGCCGACGATCCTCACCGCTTCTTCGAGGCGTCATGGGTACACAAATACAACGGTAAGTATTACTTCTCATACTCGACAGGCGACAGCCATCTTCTATGCTATGCGGTCGGCGACAATCCTTATGGCCCGTTCGTATATCAGGGTGAGATCCTGACTCCGGTTGTTGGCTGGACCACCCACCACAGCATCATCGAGTATGACGGCAAGTGGTATCTCTTCCACCACGACAGCGTCCCCTCAGGTGGTAAGTCATGGCTCCGCAGCCTCAAGGTATGCGAGATCACCTACGACGCCGACGGCAAGATTCAGACCATCGCCGGTATAGACGAAGAGTGAATGGGACGGCGGTTTTTAACCGCCGCGTGCTGAAATGGTAGGGACGCACGGCCCGTGCGTCCGCCCTGCGAGTGATTCCCGGCTCGTGCGTCCGCCGTTCGAGTGATTCCCGGCACGTGCGTCCGCCCTGCGAGTGATTCCCGGCTCGGAGAGCCGTAATCGTGAAATAACCCCGGGCTTCGACCCGGGGAATATAGTATATGCTCAGTAGCCTCGGAGAGGCGATTTGTGCGAATATCTAATATCATATTGAATGAAACACCTCCTTCTATCCCTCTTCTCCCTCCTTTCCCTCACGGCCATCGCCGCTGACCCGGTCATTGACTTCATCACTCCCTCGATAGTACGGGTCCGCTGGACCCCCGACGGCACCGTCACCGACAACGCCACCGGTGTCTGCGTCTATCCGGACAGCCATGTCGAAGTCATGCAGTCGAAATCCGGCTCCTTGACCATCTACCGATCCGATTCTCTTGAGGTGACTGTCGATGGCAGGGGAGGGGTGACGTTCATCGACCCGATAGCAAAGCGTATAATGCTGAAGGAATCCGTCAATGTCCCTCGCAGATTCGAGAAAGTGGCGCAGGAAAAGATCATTTACGACGAAGCCTCTGCCCGCATGGAGGAAACCGCAAACGGTAAGGTGACCGTGAAGGATATTCTTCGTCGTGACACACTCGGAATGAATCAGCGGTTCGCCGTGACTTTCGACATGACGGCCAACGAAGCTCTCTACGGTCTTGGCCAGCAGATGGAAGATTATGTCAACCTTCTCGGAAAGACCCTCTACCTGACCCAGCATAACCTTAAGGTCTTCATCCCCATGATGGTCTCCACCGCAGGATACGGACTGCTGTTCGATGCGGGTTGCTCGATGATATTCGACAGTAAGGATAAGGGTTCCGGTATGAAGATTGGGGAGGCCTCCTCCGGATACGAGACAACCCTTACGATGGAGGCTGCCAATACGGTCGACTACTACTTCATAAAGGGCGCGATGCCGGAGAATGTGGTGGAGGGGTACCGTTATCTGACAGGTAATGTGGCAATGATGCCCCGCTACATGTTCGGCTATGTCCAGTCGAAGGAACGTTATGTTTCATCAGACGATATCGTCAACACGCTGAAGGAATACCGTCGCCGTCACGTCCCCATCGATGTGATAGTGCAGGACTGGAACTACTGGCCCCAGGGCTGGGGATACATGAAGATGAACCGTAAGTACTATCCCGATCCGAAAGCACTCGCCGACTCCGTACACGCCAACAACGCCAAACTGATGGTCAGCATATGGGCCAATCCTCAGTATTGTCCGGAAGCTGATGATTTCAAGAGCAAGGGCCTTATGCTCGAACATTCGGTCTATGACGCTTTCAGTCCTGAAGGACGCGATCTTTACTGGAAATATGCCGACGATGAGTTCTTCTCCAATGGTTTCGACTGTTGGTGGTGTGACAGCAGCGAACCTCTTGACGGAGACTGGAATCAGACGCCCGAACCGGAAAATGGAGTGCCTTATTCCTGGGACAATCATGAACGTCGCTGGCAACTGAACAATGACATTCTTTCTGAGGCATTAGGTGCAGAACGCGCTTGCCTCTATTCTCTTAATCACGCCAAAGGCATATATGAGCATCAGCGTGCCGCTTCCGACAGGAAACGCGTGGTAAACCTTACGCGCTCCTCCTTTGCCGGCCAGCAGAGATACGCCACAGCTTCTTGGAACGGCGATACATACGCTTCATGGGACTCCTTCAAGAAGCAGATTCCCGGAGGCATTAACTATTTTGCTACGGGAAGTCCATATTGGACCACCGATATCGGCTGTTTCTTCGTCAAGAGCAGTCCGAGATGGTTCCAGAAAGGGGAGTTCCCCGATGGAGTGAAGGACGATGCCTATAAGGAATTCTATACCCGAATGTTCCAATGGGGCACTTTCCTCCCGATCCTACGCAGCCACGGCACCGAGACTCCGCGAGAGATATGGCATTTCGGAGAGTCTGGCACTCCGTATTACGATGCTATCCTCGACATGATCAATCTGCGCTACTCTATGCTTCCATACCTCTATAGTATGGCCGACGCACAGACGCGAAGCGGCTACAGCATGGCTCGTCCCCTCGCTTTCGATTTCCCGAAAGACAGAAATGTATTCGACATCAAGGACCAATATATGTTTGGAGACATCATGGCCTGCCCTGTTACTGATCCCGGCGTTGATTCAAGGAATGTATATCTGCCCTCCGGCTCTGACTGGTATGACTTTTGGACCGGTAAGAAGTTGGTCGGGGGTGAAAGTATATCAGCGGAAGCACCGATCAATCGTCTCCCGCTCTTTGTCAAGGCCGGAAGTATAATTCCTACGACTGAAGTCGTTGAATACAGTGCCGCTTCCGTCGGAAAACCTCTGACTATTGACATCTATCCCGGTAAGGATGCGGATTTCACCCTATACGATGATGCCGGCGACACATACGACTTCGAGAAAGGTGAGTTCACTCGCATCAAAATGCACTGGGACGACAAAAAAGGAACTCTGACCATCTCCGAAGCAGAAGGCTCTTATCCTGAAGCCCCTGCCGTCCGCCCGATGACGATACGTAAAGGCTCGAAATCCAAAGAAATTCTATATAAAGGAAAGAAAACCAAAGTAAAAATATGAAAAAATCATTAATCCTATCGGTTATTTGTTTATGCGCGAATGCTTCAGCATTCGCAGATAACCCATGCGTCCAGACCTGTTACACAACCGACCCGGCCCCTATGGTTCACGGCGATCGCCTTTACGTGTACACCGGACATGACGAGAATGGAGCCGACTTCTTCTGGATGCAGGAGTGGCGCGTATATTCCACCGATGATATGGTCAACTGGACCGATCATGGCTCACCCCTTGCCATTGAGGACTTCTCCTGGGGCGATGACCGCGCCTGGGCTCCGCAATGCGTGGAACGCAACGGCAAGTTCTATTTCTACGTGCCGCTTCATTCGAAACTGACCGGTGCGATGGCTATCGGTGTAGCCGTCGGTGATTCTCCCACGGGTCCTTTCAAGGATGCCATAGGCAAACCTCTCGCTGACGGAAACTGGGACTTCATAGATCCTACCTGCTTCATCGACGACGATGGCCAGGCATATCTCTACTGGGGAAATCCTACCATCTACTATGTCAAGCTCAATGATGACATGGTTTCATTCGACGGCGAGGTGCAGAAACTCGTTCCGGACGAGGCCGGTTTCGGTCCCGGAAAAGAAGTTCCCATGGAGCCGGGCAAGAAATACAATAGCTCTTACACCGAGGGCCCTTGGTTCTATAAGCGCGATGGCAAATACTATATGCTCTACGCCGCCGGTGGCATACCCGAGCGCATCGCTTACTCGATGAGCGACAGCCCTACCGGACCATGGAAATATATGGGAGTGATTATGCCTCAGAAAGACGAGACTAATTCCTTTACAAATCATTGTGGTGTAGCGGACTACAAAGGTAAATCATATTTCTTCTATCATACGGGCAATCTGCCCGGTGGTGGCGGTTTCGGTCGCAGCTTCTGCGTGGAACCTTTCGAATATAATGCCGATGGAACCTTCCCGACAATTCTGCCGACTAAAGAAGGGGCTACTGCGGTCGGTTATCTCGATCCTTACAAAAGGGTTGAGGCGGAGACCATGGCATGGTCGAAAGGAGTGACGACTGAGCAGAATGCTAAGGAAGGCGTTTATGTCAGCGACATCCACAACGACGATTTCATCAAAGTGGCCAACGTCAACTTCATGAGTGGTGGTCCGAAGACGTTCTGTGCATCAGCTGCGAGCGGCAAGCGTGGAGGTACGATAGAAGTGCATATGGATGCAGTTGACGGCCCTCTGGTAGCCGAACTTACGGTTCCTGCTACGGGAAGCTATGAGAATTTCGCCTACATCGAGGCTCCGGCGCAGATGGAAGTTCCCGGTGTCCACGACATCTACCTTGTCTTCAAGGGTCGGAAGGGTCCCCATCTCATGAACCTCGACTACTGGCAATTCAAATAAAAATCTCCCAAGAATCCACAAAACAAAGGGGCGCTGATATCACATCAGTGCCCCTCTTTTGAACCTAATTCATTGTAGCTTAACCTAAAATAAGGTAGATTCCTAAATTTCCATAATACTTAATATTCAATACTAACTGTTCAGTGTTCAATACTTAATACTCAATATTCAATACTCAATACTCACTGTTCAGTACTCAATACTCACTGTTCAGTA
>JAIDSM010000281.1:0-15860 GCA_029061225.1 Muribaculaceae bacterium | reverse complement strand
TCAATACTCACTGTTCAGTACTCAATACTCACTGTTCAGTACTCAATACTCACTGTTCAGTACTCAATACTCACTGTTCAGTACTCATTACTCATCACATCGTGATTGTTCGGTGTCTTGGAGTAGTCGAAATAGTCTATGTCTACGTATCCTCCCGGAGCAACAGTCGCGTAATTATAGATTGCGAAGCGGGTGCCCATGAACAGCTTCCTGTAGTCGAAGATCATCTTAAACGGTTTGCCGATCTCCTTCCACTTCTTCCCGTCGAGACTGCAACTGAAATACGCCATATCCTGACCAAGCCTGAAATCGGCGTCAATCTTCAGATAGACATTCTTCTTTTTTAGGAGAATCCTCTCCTCCTCGTTCTCTTCTGTGTTTGCAATATTCTTGGTGTTTCCGTCGAAATTGACTACGGCGGAATGCTTCACCAGATAGGTCTTTCCTCCTTCTTTTTTCACCGAAAGCAGTCCCGCATGTCCGTTGAAAGCTCCGAATCCGGCCACGTCGCCATCTTTCATATGGGAGACGTCGATCTTGACACAACCGTGACATTCCGGTCCTTCCATACGCTGGCTGATGGTGTTCGGTGCTTCAAAGAGGTTGCCGACGACTCTGCCGGTGCGAAGCCTGAGAAATCCTGGATGATCTGTAAGTGACCAAAGTGAATTGTCAGGATTGTGGTTCCACTGCCATTGTAGTGGTAGGGTAGGGGAGTCGAATTGATCGGAAACTGAGAGATAAGACTTGGAATCTTCCGATGCTGGCACTTCCACCTCTACGGGAATTTCAAGATTGTCGTCTCCGAGCATAGGCCATCCGTCTTTCCAGGTGCATGGCATAAGCGTCAGTACCCGTCCTACTCCTCCGCGGTCCTGGAAGATTATTCCCCACCAGTTGTCTGCGCCGTCATCCACGATGCAGCCTTGACCTGCGTAAGGAAATCCTCCGAACTGGCTCTGCAGTATAACTTTCTTCTCGTAGGGACCCGTGATATTATCCGCACGGTAGCACACCTGGCGGCGTGGCTTGCCGTTTGGCCAGGATATGGCGAGAATATAGTATTTCCCGTTATGCTTTATCACGCGGCTCCCCTCGAGCAGTCCTGTCTCCTCGTCGTCAGGTTCCACCACGGTGAAATCCACTCCATCGGCCTTGACCGAGGAAAGGTCTGGTTCAAGTTCTTTTAGCATGATTTTGCCTGATCCGGAGAAGACGTAGACCTTTCCGTCGTCGTCGAAAAAGAGCGATGAGTCGTGGAAGTGGTCGCAGCGGGATACGAGTGTCCATTCTCCTGCCGGATCGGTCGCCGTATAGACAAACGATTTAAACGGCTGGTCGTTTGGCGAGAATAGCACGTAGAATCGACCGTCATTATAGCGTAGCGACGTCGCCCACTGTCCGCGTCCATAGACGGTCCCGTCTATGAGGTCGTAGCGCGGATTGTCTTCGATTCTGTCGAAGACGTAGCCGGCAATCTCCCAGTCCGCAAGATTGTGCGACTTCATTATAGGGCAGCCGGGCATCAGATGCATCGTAGTGCTGACCATATAATACCAATCGCCTACATGGATCACGTCCGGGTCAGGGACATCTGCCCATATCATGGGATTGGTGATCCTGACGGTCTGTTCAGATGCGTGGCTTATGCCGCACGTCATCATGGTTAAGGCGAGGGTCAGCAATATTGATTTGCGCATTTGTTGTTTTTAGATATAAGGTTAGAGAATCATATTGCAAAATTACTCCTATACGCGCGGATCGTAATATTCATATATGCCAAATCCTTGGATATATGTAGCCTGCATGCGGATAATGTAACATATTGTTTTGAATCGGAAACATAAGGCTTATTCTGCCCCTTATTCCGTATCCTCAGCGGGTGCTTCGCTTTCCGATTCCTTGGCTATGTATTCACTCGGTGAGCAGCCGAAATACTTCCTGAATGACTCAGAGAACTGTCCCGGACTGGAGAATCCGACCGAATATCCTACCTGCGAGATATTGGTGTTCCTCTTCAGAAGCATCTCCGCCGCGCGTTTGAGCCGGACACTCTTGAGGAAATCCCTTGGGGCAAGCCCTACGAGAGTCTTCATCTTCCGGTGCAGGTGAACCCTGCTCAGACCTACAGCTTCCGCAAGCTGCTCCACTCCGAATTCTGAATCCCCGATGTTTTCGTTGACTGCTTTCGTTATCTTTTCGATAAGAAGCTCATCGTTGCCTTTGAGCTCCACTTTCTCGATGCTATCTTCTATCTTCTCACCATGGCTGAAACGTCCCTTCAGTCTGATTCGTCCTGATATCAGACTTGTGCAGAGCTGTCGCAGTTCCTCTATGCGGAATGGTTTGGTAAGATATCCGTCCGCACCCTTTTCCCAGCCTGTCATTCTTGTATTGAAGTCTTCCGATGTCGTAAGCAGTATGATGGGAATGTGTGACAGGTCGGCGTTGCCCCTTATCTTCTTCAGAAGTTCGAAGCCGTCGGTCTTGGGCATCATGATGTCGGAGACGATCAGGTCGATCTGCTTGTCTCTCGCTATTGTGTAGGCCTCTTCTCCATCGGCTGCCGTCACTACCTTATAGGTACTCCCGAGTTCCCGTTTGAGGTAGTTGCGGATCTCGTCATCGTCGTCTACCACCATCACGCGGTAGTTACGGCTTCCTTTGTTGGTGTCTTTTTGCTCTGGCTGTGCCATGTTTTCCTCAGCCTCAATATATCTCTTAGGCGAGACTGTGGTTTCAGCTTCACTTATCTCTTTGTCTTTTAGGTGAGCTTTGCCCAATGGGACTTCGACTTCAAATATTGCTCCGGATCCTTCCTCCCGGTTGGAGACGTTGATTGTGCCGTGATGCATATCTACGAGCATCTTCGTCAGGTTGAGTCCGATTCCGAACCCGTTGCTTTTCCTGTCTGCCTGATAGAAGCGCTCGAAGATGTGGCCGATGTCTTCCGGCTGTATTCCTGTTCCTGTATCCTCCACCGTTATCCGGGCCACCTCATGCCCGTCCGGGCCGGTTGCCTTTCGAAGCGAGACATTGATTGATCCTCCGTCCGGTGTGAATTTCAAGGCGTTGCTTATCAGGTTGACTATTACCTTGTCGAAATTGTCAGGGTCTACGTAGGCGTTGATCTGGCCGTCAGGCGCTGAAAACGATAGGGATATCTTTCTGGACTCGGCCTGAAGTCTGAAGTCTTCGATTATCATTTCGAGATATTCCTTCAGGTCTGTCTCTGTGAAGACGAGCTTAAGCTGCCCTTTCTCTATCCTGCGTACGTCGAGCATCTTGTTGACGAGATTAGTGATGCGGTAGCCATTTCGTTGTATCATTCTGAAAGTATTGGCCTTACGCTCGTCTTTTTCTTCACGGATGAGTGCTGTCAAGGGGCTTGTGATGAGTGTGACGGGAGAGCGCAGCTCATGCGCGAAGTTATAGAGCATCTTGAATTTCTCTTCTGCTATCTCTTCCTTGCTGCGTTGTAGCCTGTAGCGGTTGAGTGCATACCAGACTCCTGCCACTGCAAGGGCAAAGAGGAGGAAGTAGGCGATTTTGGCCCACACCGACTGATACCACGGCGGAAGTATCTCGAGAAGTATGGATGTCGTAGGCGAGATCTGGCCGTTTTCTACAGCTCTGACCTCGAGTATATACTTTCCGGGCTCCATATAGTTGCAGACCACGCGGTTGTCGCCCACAGGATTCCTTCTCCATTCTTCGTCAAGCGAAGGAATCCTGTATTCGAAACTGATGTTTCCCGGATTCCTGTAGTCGAACGTTGAAAATTCTATGGAGAATGTGTTCTGGTTGTGATGCAGTCTGACCTTGGCGGAGATCTCGCCGTCGTCGGGATTATACGATATCTCCGGATAGACCTCGTTGCTGTTGATTGATACCTGGGTCAGTACGGGTGAGGAGATGGGAAGGGAATCGGTGACGGCATCAGGAAAGAAGGCTGTGATGCCGTCGAAGCCTGCCGCGAAGAGCTTGTCGCCTGCATTGCGTAGCAGCATGGTGTTTCTGTAGCCTCGCTCTCCCAGCCCGTTGCCTGATATGTAGTTGATCACTTTATTGTCGGAATAGCGTATGCGTGATAGGCCGTTGTTTGTCGTGCACCATATGTCGCCGTTATTTGCCTGCTGTATGCCACATATGACGTTGCCTGTCAGGCCGTCAGCCATACCGAAGTAGTCCATCCTGTCTTCATTGGGAAAGAGATGGTATAGTCCGTTATTGGTGCCTATCCATACTGTCTTGTCTTTTGCTGTCAGGATAGCGTAGATGATCTGCGACCGTAGCTCTTTGACCGATTCATTTTCAATGAATTTGTTACCCTTTGGATCGAATATGTCGATGCCGTTGTAGTGGCCGAGCCAGATATTTCCGGATGCGTCCGGATGGATGGTGTTGATCCAGTTGTTGCCAAGGCGTGCGGCTGTGGCCATCGGGGTGGAGTCGGTGACGGGTATCCAGTTCCCTGATTCGTTCTTGTACATGAATCCTTCCCCGGTTACTGATGCGTAGAGCCTTCCTTTTGAGTCTTCCGCAAGCGCCTGAATCTGCTTGGAGCCTATTTTGTCGAGCAGTTCTACGTCATGGCTCGAGAATTTCATTATCCTGCCGTCGTCATACCCGAGCAGGATGGTTCCGTCTTTCAGACGGCAGGAAGAGGTGACTCGTCCCTGCGAGCGGAACGTTGCCTCAGGCTTGAGTTCGTTGTCAAGGGCTATTATCATGCCGTCGCTTAATGCCAATGCGACTCCTGAGCCGAACGAACGGCTGAAGAGGGTCTCGATCTTGACGGAGGGTGCCGTCGGGATTTCTCTGAATTGGAAAAGATCCGGTGCGCTGGTCGACATCGCGAGGCTCCCCTTGCTTGTACCTATCCAAATATCACCGTTCTTGTCTTCATACATGTCCAGTATTCCTTCACCCTTCAGCTCATCGTATCTTTCATCCGGATAAATGTTTTGTCGTTCAATCCTGTATACTCCGTTTTCCAATGTATGCGCCAGAATGTTTCCCTTGGAGTCGGTCAGGAATCCGGTGATATTCCATCCTTCCATGCCTTCCAGTTTCTCAAACTTACGGTTTGCTCCATCCCAAAGATATATAGCTGAAGGTGTGGCGACATAGACATCATTGTTTTTGTCGCTCGCTATGTCGATGACTTTCTCTGAAAATTTTGTTGAAAATATTTTGTTGAGGTTCTTGTCTACGCTTATAATCCTTCCGTCGGCTGCTCCTATCCAGATGCGGTTGAGCGCGTCCATTTTCAGTAGGTGGGCATACTGTGTGCCTATTATCTTGTTGAGGGCGTCGGCAGGGGTGGCTTCCATCGTCTGCGTGTTGACCGTGAAGGCTCCGTAGCCTGAAGTCACCAGCAGGAGCTCGTTGTTGCCTCTCTGGATGATCGACCTCACGGAGAGGACCTGAGATCCCGGAAAGAAGACATTCCTGAATTTCCCGCTGCCCGGTACATATCTCTGAAGTCCTCCTCCTGTGCCTATCCATAGATTTCCATCCTTGTCGTTGAAGAGCGCTTCCACCAGATTGCTCTTCAGGGAGGTTGAATCCTCTCTGTTGTGGAGGTATGGCATGTTCGACCATCCGTCGAATCTGTTCAGACCATTGTTTGTGCCTATCCATAGGAATCCTTGGGAATCCTGTATTATTGTCTTTATGTCGCCGGAGGTCTGGTTAGGCACAGTGTGTCTTAATAAGGCTGACCCTTTGGCGAATGTAACCGTCAAAATTGCGAGCAGTATTAGAAGTCTTAAGTAGCGCATGATGTACTGGTAGTTTGAGATACGTGCAAAGGTAACGTTTTATTTTTATTCAGCCAAACCAAAACAAGCCTCATTTACCCTGTAAACTGTCTAAAATAGACTGAAAACCAGAGGATGTTACATTTTAAACACTGAATGTAACATCCTCGTGTCGTAGAGAATGAGGCTTGACTCTCTAAGTGTGGCGTTTTGTCTTTATGGTCACTCGTCAGGTATAAGGCCGGTATGGCCGAATTGTCGATTCTAAATATCCCCGGCTTGGAGGTAAATATACAGTGACTGTTGTTGTCGCGTTTTACTTTTTCGCTTGATAACCGTTTTGGGGTGTTTAAGTTGTTGATAATCAAACTACATATTACGTTTTTGAATCATTGTGAGAGATTTTGTCTCTGTATGTGATACATATTGCCCACCATTTGAATCATAACGCTAACCTAATTCTGATACATGGAAGTAACTTTGCGCACTCAACAACAAATCAACAACAGTTTGGCTTGCACAAACCCGACTACCATGAAATTTCCAATAATTCAAACTTAAATTTATGACAGCGATGAAAAATGATCACAGACTGCTTCATTGCATTGCTTTGTTGCTAATCTTCATCATGAACACTGCCCTGGCCGCCAGAGCCGACACGGTAAAGGGCACTGTGACCGACGACACCGGAGAGCCGCTCATCGGTGTGACAGTCCGGGTAGAAGGTACCTCGATTGGCACCGCTACCGATCTCGATGGTAATTTTACCATCAATGTTCCCAACATCAAGAAGAACCATCTTCTCTTCGGTTATGTCGGCATGGCTGACCAGAAGATTGCCGTCAACGGCAGGACGGTGATCAACGTGACGATGAAAGAAGACACGGCTCTTCTCGACGAGGTCGTAGTCGTAGGCTACGGCCAGCAGAAGAAGGCCTCGGTCGTAGGTGCTATCACTCAGACCACCGGAAAGGTGCTCGAACGTGCCGGCGGTGTATCCAGTGTTGGTGCAGCTCTTACAGGTAACCTCCCCGGCGTGATCACTATGGCCTCCAACGGTATGCCCGGCGAGGAAGATCCGCAGATCATCATACGTTCCGCTTCTACCTGGAACGGCAGCGATCCTCTTATTCTCGTGGACGGTATCGAGCGTGATATGGCTTCCGTAGATATTTCCTCTATTGAGAGTATCTCCGTTCTTAAGGATGCTTCCGCTACTGCCGTTTATGGTGTGAAAGGTGCAAATGGTGTTATCCTCATCACTACCAAGCGTGGTAAGGAAGGAAACGCTGTCGTTACTGCCAAAGTCAACATGACTGCAAAGGTAGCTTCCAAACTTCCTAAGAAATTCGATGCCTATGACACTTTCTATCTGATGAACAACTCCATCGAGCGTGAAGCTGCCCTTAATGATAAGGGATGGGGCGATTACACTCCGGTGGGTATTATAGATAAGTACCGCAACCCTCTTAACGCAGAGGAATGGGACCGCTATCCCAATACCGACTGGGAAGATGCCCTCTTCAAGAAGAGTGCTTTCTCATACAATGCATCAGTGTCCGCTTCTGGCGGTACGAAGCTCGTGAAGTATTTCGCAGCTGCCGACTTCACCCACGAAGGTGACCTCTTCAAGCAGTATGACAACCATCGTGGTTATAAGACCGGTTTCGGCTACAACCGTATCAACGTCCGCTCGAACCTCGACTTCACTCTCACCAAGACCACGGAGCTGACTGTCAACCTCTTCGGTTCGAACGCTACCCAGAAGACTCCGTGGGACTACAACGGCGACGGTAACTCCTATTGGGGTTCTGCCTATAAGTCTGCTCCTGACGCCATGCGTCCGATTTACTCCAACGGTATGTGGGGCTGGTATGCTCCCCGCGACGCCGATGTGCCCAACTCCGTAAGGATCCTCGCTACCGGCGGCGACAAGACAGCTACCACCACCCGCATCAACAGTGACCTCGCGCTCGTGCAGAAGCTCGATTTTGTGACCAAGGGCCTCAGTTTCCGCGCAAAGCTCGCGCTCGACTACAGATTTAAGGAGGCGAACCGAGGTATCAACGACCAGTACAACGAGGGTCAGCTGTATTGGGTGAACCCCACTACAGGCGACCTGCACCCGAAGAAACCGGATCCGCTGACAGGCCTTGACGCGACCGTCAATCCTATCCTCTGGGGCTATCAGGCAGGTTCGGTCGACGTGAACCAGACTTTCAGAAGACTTTACTACTCTTTCCAGTTTGACTATAACCGCTCTTTCGGCCAGAACGAGGTGACTGCATTGGCTCTCTTCAGCCGTGAGAAGACTACCGGCGGCAGCTCGTTCCCCGTTTACCGTGAAGACTGGGTGTTCCGTCTGACCTACAACTGGGCCTACCGCTACTTCGCCGAGTTCAACGGCGCCTACAACGGCTCCGAGAAGTATGGTCCGAAAAACCGTTTCGAGTTCTTCCCCTCTATGTCTATCGGCTGGATGCTCTCCAACGAGCCTTTCATGGAATGGGCACGTAAGAACAACGCACTGACCACCTTCAAGATCCGTGCCTCTATCGGTAAGGTAGGTGATGACAGCGGTGGCGGCCGCCACCTCTATCAGACTCAGTACAGCTACGGCGGCAACGTGCAGATGGGTACCATCAACCCCGGCAACTCTCCCTATACCTTCTATACCATTTCCCGTCTCGGCAACGAGAATATCTGCTGGGAAACCGTCGAGAAGCGTAACATCGGTGTCGACTACTCGTTCCTCGGGGGCATGTTCTCCGGTTCTGTCGACTTTTTCAGCGACAAGCGTACCGATATCGTCCTCAACGGAGCGCAGCGCAACTCTATTCCATCCTACTTCGGCGCGGAGGCTCCCACTGCCAACCTCGGACGCATGGACAGCCACGGCTACGAGCTTGAGCTCCGTTTCAACAAGCAGATCGGTAAGGACATGCGCGTCTGGGCCAACCTCAGCATGACACATGCCACCAACGAGGTGAAGTTCCGCGACGACCCGGCCCTGAAGCCTGCTTATCAGAAATATGAAGGCCACGAATGGGACCAGGTGACCAGCTATCTCGACCATGGCAACCTCGCTACCTGGGACGACGTGCTCGGAAGCACTGTCTGGAACACCGGCAATGACTTCAAGCTCCCGGGCGACTACAATCTCGTCGACTTCAACGGTGACGGTGTCATCAACACAGAGGATAAGGCTCCTTACGGATATTCCACGACTCCTCAGAACACTTACAACGCCTCTATCGGTTTCGAGTGGAAGAACTGGAGCATCTTCGCTCAGTTCTACGGTGTATCCAACGTGATGCGCTATGTGAAATACCCGACATTCCGCTCCACAGCCCACGTCGCCTACGACGAGGGAGAATACTGGACTCCCTGGAATGACGCCACTCTCGCGCAGCCCCGCTGGGGCACCGCGATCGACGAATGCGCAGATGGCCGACGCTATCTCTACGACGGCTCCTACGTGCGTCTGAAAAACGTCGAGATCTCCTATGAGTTCCAGGGCAGATGGATGGCGAAGGCCGGACTCAAGTCGCTCCGTCTCTACGTCAACGGCAACAACCTCTTCATGTGGACCAAGATGCCCGACGACTGCGAGCGCGGAAGCTCAGGCGACGGCGTGTATCCTTCCTTCAAGCGTTTCAACGTCGGTATCGACCTGACTCTTTAATACAGAGGAACAAGATCATTTTCTAACGATTCATGAAATTCCAAAATATGAAGATTTCAAAATACATATTAATGCTGGCTCTGGCGGCCTTATCGGCAGGAGTGACTTCCTGTACCGACTATCTCGACAAGGCGCCTAACAGCGACATCGACGAGTCGGTTCCCTACCAGAACTTCCGAAACTTCCAGGGATTCGTGGAGGAGATGTACAACCGCATTCCGGTGATCACCAACAACGAGTACCATACCACGTTCAACTATGGCGAGGAGGATTACTGGGAGCCGCAGGAATTGAGGCTTTTCGCCCGCAGCGTCGATTTCGGCGACTTCTGGGGCTATACCACCTGCTACTATTCCTATCCCAATACAGCCGGCTTCAATCCCGGAAATACTAAACGCAACAAGGCGAATGTATGGGAGAATTCCTGGTATGCCATCAGGAAGTGCAATATCGGCCTCTCCAAGCTCGACCAGCTTGTCGATGCATCACGCGAGGAACGCGACCTTATCGAGGGCCAGCTCTATTTCTTCCGTGCTTTCTTCCACTATATGATCATGGAATGGTGGGGTGGCGTGCCTTACATCGATTATGCCATCGGTCCTGACGAGACCATCACTCTTCCCCGTGAGACCTGGCAGGAATGTGCCGACAAGTGCGCCGCCGACTTCCGCAAGGCAGCCGATCTGCTCCCCGTGAACTGGGACGATACGGCAGCCGGCAAGACGACTCTCGGCAACAACAACATGCGTGCCAACAAGATCATGGCTCTCGCATATCTCGGAAAGGTGCTTCTCTGGGCCGGTAGCCCGCTGATGAACTGGGATTCACATAGCCGCAACAACGCTTATGCCGTCTACGACGAGGCTTACTGCAAGCAGGCTGCCGACGCTCTCGGCGAGGCCCTCAAGGTGACTGAGCAGACAGGACGCTACTCCCTGCTTCCCATCGATCAGTTCAACGACCTCACTCTTGTCTACAACTCCAAGGCACTCCCCGGCGGAACGGAGACCATTCTTCAGGAAAACCTTGACGGCTACGGCGGTCGCTGGGGCTGGAACATGAATACAGACTTCCGTCCTCAGCGTCATATCGGTGCCGGTATCAAATGCTGGCCGACTGCCAACTACTCAAATTATTTCGGCATGGCCAACGGCTATCCTATCGAGGACTCCGCCGTGAAGGACAGCAAGTCGGGCTATGATCCCGAATTCCCGTGGCGTGACCGCGATCCCCGTTTCTATAAGACTTATGTGATCGACGGCGAGGTGTGCGGCACAAACGATCCTAAGGAAGCCGAACTTTTCACAGGAGGTAAGGACCGCGAGAAGGTCAATCCTCAGAAAGGCTGCTACACCGGTCTGTTCAATGCAAAGCTTTGTCTGAAAATCGTAGGCGAGGATAATGTCCGCGACGGGTGGGCGTGTGTGCTTTCACTGATGCGTCTTGCCGATGTGTATCTCCTCTATTCCGAGGCTGCTGCTGTCGGATACGGCGTGAAGCAGTCCGCTCCGACTTATGGCAAGACCGCCGAGGATGCCTTGAACGTGGTGAGAGACCGTGCCGGTGTGGCTCACGTCCTTCCGCAGTTCACGGACACCAAGGATAACTTCCTGAGCGAGTTGCGCCGCGAGCGTGCCGTGGAGCTGGCATTCGAGGGAATGCGTTTCCACGACCTTCGCCGCTGGATGCTTATCACTCAGCGCCCCTACACCCTCAAGACCGCTTTCCAGTTCGACCGCGGCCCCGGCTTTACTCAGAACTCTACCGAAAACAAGGTATTCAACCTGCGTGAGGAGGTATTGCGCGAGCGCAATTTCACGAGCCGCCACTACTGGCTGCCGCTTCCCAACAAGAACGACACCTATCTGTATGAGGGCTTCGAACAGAACCCCGGATGGTAAGATTTTCGTCTCACACTTTTACAAGAAACAACAATGAACACAAAACTTCATATAGGTTTTACGGCTCTCGCACTGTCGCTCTGCAGCATTCCTGCATGGGCGCAGGCCGAGGAGCAGGACAGCCTGGTAAATATTGCTTTCGGTAAGATCGACAAGAGAGACGTGATTACTGCCTCCTCGTTTGTCAACATCAACGATATAAGCAAAAAGAACGCTGACAACAGCCCTCTGTCGGATGTCACTACCCACGTCGGCGGCTACAACGGCACCATCTGGGGGCAGGCTCCCTTGGTGCTTATCGACGGTGTGCCCCGCGACGCATCTATGGTCAAGGCTTCCGAAGTGGAAAGCGTATCAATTCTAAAGGATGCAGCAGCCGTGGCTCTTTACGGTAGCCGTGGTGCGAAGGGCGTAGTGCTGATCACTACTAAAAGAGGTCAGGAAGCACCGATGAAAATCGATGTCCGCGCCAACGTCGGCGCCATGCTTCCCAAGTCGTATCCGAAATATCTCGACGCCGCTACCTACATGAACCTCTACAACGAGGCATGTGTCAACGACGGAAGATCGCCCCTCTATGATCAGTCTACTATCTACAACACCGCGATGGGAACGAATCCCTACAGATATCCGGACATCGATTTCTATTCTTCCGACTATCTGCGCGACTTCGTGACGACTGCCGACATCACCGGTGAGGTATACGGCGGAACCGAGAAGACCAAGTATTATCTCAATTTGGGTGTCGATTACACCAACAATCTGCTCAAATACGGTGAGCACAATAAGTCGAACAACTTTAACTTCAACGTTCGCGGCAATGTCGACATGACTATTGCGAAGTGGCTGACTGCTACGACCAATGCCGCTATCATCATCAGCGATAACTACAGCGGTCGTGGAGATTTCTGGGGGGCAGCTGCCAACCTCCGTCCCAACTGGTTCTCTCCCTGGCTCCCCGTAAGCATGATGGATCCGAACAACGCTTCGATTCAGGACTACATCAATACAAGCACACACCTTATTGGTGGTCAGTATCTGCTTGGCGGTACTACTTCCGATCAGACGAATGCTTTCTCTGAGGCTTTGGCTGCCGGTTATACACGTCAGAAATACCGCAAGTTCCTTTTCGACCTTACACTTAATGCGGATCTTTCCGGTCTTACCAAAGGCCTTTCGTTCAAAGGCGCTTTCAGTGTCGACTACAACGCACACTATTCAGAGGCTTACGCCCAGTCATACGCCGTTTATAAGCCTACTTGGGCGAATGTCAACGGGCAGGACATGATCATCGGACTTGACAAGATCAACGAAGACAAGTCTTCTACTAATGAGTATGTAGGGCAGTCTACATATAACCAGACTATGATGTTCAGCGCTCAGTTCGACTATGCTCGCTCGTTTGCCGATGCCCACAATGTCAACGCTACTTTGGTAGGTTGGGGTTATCAGCAGAATCTTTCGGCCGATGACGGACACGCTTCGGAAGGCGGATATCATCGTCCGAGCAACGTGAACGCAGGACTGAGGGTGAATTACAACTACAAGCATCGTTATTTCATAGATCTTACCGGTACGGTTGTCCACTCTTCAAAACTACCGGAAGGTAATCGCAACGCTTTCTCCCCGGCTGTCTCCGTAGCCTGGAATCTCGCCAACGAGAATTTCATGGAGTCATCGCACTCATGGCTCGACGAGCTTAAGATAATGGGTTCCTACGCCAACCTGCATCAGGATCTTGACATCAACGACTGGTATCTGTACAAGGCCGACTATCAGTTCAATCCAGGCAGTGGATGGTATCAGTGGGCCGACGGCACCGTAGGCGGATCCACCTCCACTTCAAAGCGTGGCGCCAACGACGAGCTTACCTTCATCACCCGCAAGGAATTCCGTGTAGGTCTTGACGCTACCTTCCTCAACGGACTGATCAACGTCAATGCCAACTGGTTTAACCAGACCACCAACGGCCTTCTTACCCAGGGCGCGAGCACTCTCTTTCCCTCATTCTACAGCTCCGGAACAGGCAACTTCCTGCCTTATATAAACTATAACAAGGACGAGCGCACCGGTTTCGACTACACAGTCAACATCAACAAGCAGTTTGGCGACTGGGATCTCTCGCTCGGACTCGTAGGCATGAAGTTCAACTCCAAGGCCAAGCTCCGCGACGAGGTATGGGAAGAGGATTATCTTTACCGTCAGGGCCACGCTCTCGATGCCTCCTGGGGTTATGTATGCGAAGGTTTCTTCCAGTCTGAGGCTGAGATCGCTTCTTCTCCGAAGCAGTCTTTCGGTGGAACTGTACGTCCCGGCGACCTTAAGTATAAGGACATCAACAATGATGGTGTGATCGATTCAAAAGACCAGGTAGACCTCGGCAAGATGGGCTGGAGTTCTGCTCCTTACGTCTACGGTATAAACCTTACGGCCAAGTACAAGCACTTCACCCTTTATCTGTCAGGCACAGGCGTGCAGGGCGCCAAGTTCTACAAGAGCGACGGCTACTACTGGCTTCGTGGCACAAGCAAGTTCTCGGAGATGGCTCTCAACCGCTGGACTCCCGAGACTGCAGCGACCGCCACATTCCCCCGTCTGACCACAGAGAATGGTGACAACAACTACCAGAACTCTACTTTCTGGCTTGCCAAGGGTGACAGCTTCAGTCTCAAAAACCTGCAGCTTACCTATGATTTCACTAATCTCGGTAAATGTTTCATCCACGGCATAAGCGTATATGCCGGCGCATACAATCTTTTCACCATCTCTAAGGAGAGGGAGCATCTCGAAAGAAGTCTGTATGGTCCGCAGTACCGTACCGTCTACATAGGTTGCAAACTTAACATGTAATTATCCGAAGCATTATGAAAAAACTATTATATGCATTTTTGGCTGTAGCCTCCCTCGGACTCGCGAGCTGCGACGATATGTTCGAGCCGGCAAAGCAGAACTTCAAGGACCTGGGCCAGATGGAGACCGAGCCGGACTTCGCTATGGGCTTCCTGACAAGGGCCTACAGTTCACTCTCGGGCTATTATGCCAATACCGAGTATGCCACCGACAACGCCGTGGTGAATCAGAACAGTGAAGGTTTCCGCACTATGGCCACCGGCGGATGGACGGCTTCGTCCTGGACCGGTATCACCGAATGGTCAGGAGCTTATACCGGCATACAGTATATCAATCAGTTCCTTGCCAAGATCGACGATGTGGAGTGGAGCGCGGATCCCGAACGCCGGCAGATGCTGGCTATACGTCTTCGCGGCGAGGCACACGGCCTTCGCGGTATCCTCCACTACCAGCTCCTGAAGGCTCATTCAGGGTATAACGCAGCCGGCGAGCTGCTTGGTGTGCCATATCTCGAAAGCTATCTCGGCGCCAACGACGACATGAACGCCGCCATGATCCGCCCGTCTTTCAAGGACTGCGTGGATAAGATAAAGGCAGACCTCAACGTGGCTATCGAGACCCTTCCCCTCGATTATGAGGATGTAGCGGAAGTGCCTGAGAAATATCAGCAATACACCCTGAACCCCTCTACCTACAACCGCGCTATGGGCGCACACTTCCGCCAGCTCGTGAGCGGACGTATCGCACGGGCTTATCTTTCGCGTCTCGCCCTGCTGGCGGCCAGCGACGGATTCGGAAACACACTGAGCTGGGCCGACGCCGCGACTGCCGCAGCCGACCTGCTGAAGGAAAACGACGGTGTCGACGGAGTGAAGAAAGGCTCATATGAGTATTATTTAGCCAAATTCGCTGACACGCTCAAGGACGGCATCAATCCCGACGAGATCATCTGGCGTGAGAATATGGGCGACAGCAACAATACGGAATCGGAAAACCTCCCGCCGAGCCTCAACGGCAACGGACGCATGAATCCTTCGCAGAATCTCGTGGACGCGTTCCCGACTGTCAGCGGATATCCCATCGGTATCGCCGATGACTATGATCCTGCAAATCCCTATGCCAACCGCGACCCGCGCCTGAGTGCCTACATCATCTATAACGGTGCTGCCCGCGTCGGTGTCAACAATGTCACCATCTCTACGGTCAGCGGCACTACCGATGGCATCGGCGGTGTGGAGCAGCGTTCTTCCCGCACCGGATACTACATGAAGAAGCGTCTCCGCATGGATGTCAACTGCACTCCGGGTTCTTCCACTACAAAGCCACATTATAATCCTCGCGTTCGCTATACTGAGATCTATCTCAACTACGCTGAGGCTGCCAACGAGGCTTACGGACCAAAGGCCGACGGAGGCAACGGATTCTCTGCCTACGAAGTCATAAAGGCTATACGCCAGCGTGCCGGTGTCGGCGCTGCTAATGGCGACGCCTACCTCGAGGAGTGCGCGGCTTCAAAGGAGAAGATGAGGGAGCTGATCCGCAACGAGCGCCGCATCGAGCTCTGCTTCGAGAACTCCCGCTTCTGGGATATCCGCCGCTGGAAACTCGACCTCAACGAGACCGTCAAGGGTATCGAATGGCATGCCGACGGCACATACG
>JAIDSM010000280.1 GCA_029061225.1 Muribaculaceae bacterium | reverse complement strand
CCACCGGGTTCTTCCGCTGATCCCTATTTAGAGGGGTTTAGATAGTGACTATTATAGTGACTATGGGCGACAGTGACTAAAAGAAAAATCGCCAATTCAATATGAATTAGCGATTTAACTTTTGCTTATGTGGTGCCACCAGGAATCGAACCGGGGACACAAGGATTTTCAGAACTCTGTAAATCTCACTAATAACCTACTAATCAGAGTGTTGGTTAATGAATTATTTTTTGTTGTACTTTTGTTGGATTACCTAATTTTTGTTCATATCTAACTCTTTTAGTCGTTTACGTAGGTCGGCTATGGTCTCTTTTAACGCCTCTTTGTCAGAGCGCAAATCCGTCACCTGTTGCTGTAGTGAAGCAATCAGATCGTTTTTAGTCTTTATGAGGGCTTTGTTATCAGCAATGCCCTCATTTCTGGCTGCCTCATAGATGTTGGCGGACCCATAAAGGGAGAAAGGGTTATGATGTCCGTTTATGACGAGCCGCTGAAAGTCCTCTATTTTAAAATCGTCGTCAAAGAAGATTTTACAGGGCACCTTCAGAACTGCCGCTATCTTTTCGAGGGTCTCAATACGGGTACTTCCCGTCCGGACCATCAAATGGATAGCCTGAGACTTTATCCCAACCTTCTCGGCAAGCTGCTCAATCGAGATCTGTCGCGCTTGGGCTATGGATTTTATATGTTGGAGCTGAGCCATGAGTTAAAATGTCTATTCAATAGTTAAAAATTACTAACATAATCCTTATATTTCCGTTCATTTGGCGTCGTTTTCTGTTGCAGAATGCTCCAAATTGTTTCATTTGGTTGCAAGTTAAACAATACACGACTATTGTTAGACTTTCATATTCGGAGATTTGTTATTAACTTTGTTGCAAAGTTAACAAATAAATTTATAATATGCAACCTATCGTTAGAAATAAATCCCTCCGTGGCTCAATAGTGAGGCTACAGCCGGGTGAGGAACTGATAGTCAGCACTGACAAAGTAGAATCAGTACGCTCTATCTGCTCTACACTCGGCTTGTCTATGCAGCGAAAGTATAAGACGCAGACAGACCGTAAGGCCATGTCAGTTACAATTACCCGAATATATTAAAACAATAGTCATGATAACTTCAAAACCTAATATCGATCCCAAGGGGCGCTATGGAGTAGTTGCCACAGCTAAACTGCTCGGCATACATCGCTCCACTGTCTGGAGATGGGTGGAAAAAGGTTGGATTCGTCCTGAAATCCGACAAGTGAATAACCGTACAGTATTTCGTGGCTCTGACATCATAGCCGCGTGGGAAGCCTGTTTTTGATCAATTTTACCGGATTCTGTCCTTTGCAAATGGCCGCTCAGGACTATTATAAAGATTATTCATATGTAATGAGAGAGCTGAAACCAAAATGTGATCCTGATGGAGTTTACTCCGTCAAAAGGACGTGTGTGGAATTGGGGGTCTGTCATAAGACTTTCATGCGTTACAGGGCAAAAGGTCTTATAGCTCCACTTAATCCGGACAACAGAAGGCGCCCGGTCTTTTCAGGTGCGTCGATAATTGAATGCTGGAACAAACTTACGAAGATATGATAAGCGAAAGAACCATTCAACAGGTACGGGATCTCGACATTGAAACCGTGCTTAAGCCTTACATGCAGCTGAAAAGGAAAGGGTCTTCGCTTATGGGATTATGTCCTTTCCATTCCGAGAAGACTCCATCGTTTTCTGTATCTCCTCAAAAGAATCGTTATCACTGTTTCGGATGCTGCCGCGGTGGTGACGGCATAGGCTTTGTGATGGAGAAGGAGAATCTGACTTTTCTGGAAGCTGTCGAGAAGATCGCCAATGATAACAACATTCCAATCGAGCGTATCGAAAAAGACCGCACAGAAGAAGAGATGTCTGATTACCGGCACCGGGAATCTTTACTTGCCATCAATGACCTGGTACACCGCTATTTTGTAGATTGTCTAAGAACCGGTATGAATGATGAGTCAAGACATGCAAGGGATTATTCATACGGTCGCTGGACAGAGGACTTTTGCGCAGAGAGTGGCATAGGATATGCCCCGAAAAACGGTAATGCATTCATTGAGTATTGTAATAGCAATAGTATACCGACCGAGCTATTGCAGGAGGTTGGACTCGTGAAAAAAAATGATACAGGAATAACCTATGCGTTTTTCAGGGAAAGAATAATCATACCAATACGGAATAGATGGGGTCGCATCATAGGGTTTACAGGTAGATATATCGGTTCAAACAAAAAGACCGCAAAGTACCTCAATTCATCAAACTCAGCAATCTATGACAAAGGAACGTCCCTATTCGGGATAGACAGGGCTTCACGGAAGAAATCATCAGACATTATAATAGTAGAGGGTGCTCCTGACGTTCTTCGCCTACAGAGCGTAGGTCTTGATAATGTTGTGGCCACTCTTGGAACATCATGGAGCGACACTCAGTTTGATCTGCTCAGAAAGATAACGAAGTCCGTCTGCTTTATACCTGATTCTGACATCGCGGAGGGTAAGCTTTTCGGTTCCGGCTTTGAGGCTGTAATGAAGAACGGTGCGTCTGCTTTACGGAAGGGACTTGAAGTGACTGTCCGGGAACTGCCATTTGCGGAAGTTCCGATGTCCAGTGAGGAACTTAGGGAATTGTACCCTGACATGGCGGAGCCACCAGAGGATGCACCAAGAGTAAAACCGGGAAAGAATGACGCTGACAGTTATATCAAGAATAAGGAGGATTATTTTAACCTACCTGAAAAATACTTTGTGGTGTGGCTTGCGGAAAAGCGTTTCTTTGAAGCGGACTCTCTTGTAAAACAGAGAGCTGCCGTTTCCGAGATTGCTGATTTGCTTACTTATGTCAATGACCAGCTCATAGTCGAGCAATGTATCGAGCAACTTAGCAAGATACATGGGCGTACTAAATTCTGGCGCGATGCCATAAGTCAGGCTCGCGGCGAAAATCGGCGACGAAAAGACTCAACGTCAGCCCTCGATGAACGCCAGCGTGAAGTTGACGCCTTAAGACAGGCTGGGTTATTTATAAGGGACAACTGTTATTATACCATTGGCAGCGAGGAAGAGGATCCGGTGATCATATCAAACTTTGTGATGGAGCCAATGTTCCATATAGGTGATGACAATAACGGCACCAGAATCTTCATCCTGAAGAACGAAGCCGGAGACAGACGGTTGTTGGAGATAAGGGAATCTGAAATGTGTTCTCTCAATGCCTTCCAGCAGAAGGTGGGTACCCTCGGCAACTTTATTTGGCTTGCCAAGATAGAAAAGCTTAATCGTGTAAAGAGGTATCTGTATGCGAAGACCGATACTGCCGAGAGGGTCAGAAAGCTTGGCTGGGACAGCATCAA